>JAUIKI010000063.1 GCA_030430875.1 Gammaproteobacteria bacterium
TTTAGCTTTTTTCTCATTGCATTTTCAATCTGCATTTATCAAAGTGTAAAAACGGGTGATTTTTCAGTTTTTAACACCATCATGCAAGGTATGTTTGAACACGCCAAACTTGCGACAGAAATTTCTATCGGTCTGATTGGCATCATGGCTTTATGGTTGGGATTTTTTAAAATCGCTGAACAAAGTGGACTGATTAGTTTGCTTTCACGTGGACTTAATCCTCTCTTTCGACATCTCATGCCAGATTTACCACCTAATCATCCTGCAACTGGATCAATTAGCATGAATATGGCAGCAAACATGCTGGGAATCGATAACGCTGCCACGCCATTTGGACTCAAAGCGATGCGAGATTTGCAATCAGTGAATTCCAATAAGCAGGTTGCAAGCAATCCACAAATTCTTTTTTTGGTGCTAAATACATCGTCTGTCACCCTACTTCCCATCACCATTTTTCTATACCGAGCTCAACAAGGAGCTGCAAATCCTAGTGATGTTTTTCTGCCTATTTTGCTAGCGACTTCAGCTTCAACATTTGTAGGATTACTCACTGTAAGCTATTTTCAACGGATTAAAATTTTTCATCCAGTACTTTTAGCCTATTTCTCAGGTATTGCAATTTTGATGAGCACTTTAGTTTATTGGCTAATAAGCCTTCCCAATGAACAAATGATGCAATGGTCTGCTAACATCGGCAATCTGATTCTATTCTCAATTATTATCTTATTTTTAGTAGCTGGCTTTATCAAGAAATTAGACATATTTTCTGCCTTCATTGACGGCGCTAAAACAGGATTTTCTGTTGCCATACGCATTATTCCCTATTTAGTTGCCATGATTGTTGCCATTGGAGTATTTCGAAACTCAGGCGCCATGGCATATTTTTTAAGTGCTATTGAGAGCATGCTAAACTGGGCTAGTATCAACACGGATTTCACACCAGCCATTCCAACAGCCATCATGAAGCCTCTCAGTGGCAGTGGTGCACGAGCCATGCTGTTAGAAACCATGAATCATCATGGCGTAGATTCTTTTCCTGCTCGCATTGCTGCTATCATTCAAGGCAGCACAGAAACCACATTCTATGTGCTTGCCGTATATTTTGGCAGTGTTGGCATAAAACGCTCGCGCCACGCCCTTTTCTGCGGACTAATGGCTGATTTAGCGAGCATCCTAACAGCTATTTTCATTGGCTACTGGTTTTTTTACTAGCTATTGTCACCTGCTTTTTATTGATAAATTATGCTATAGTAAAATCAAAGGAAGTCACTACTTTCACCTCATTAATAAAACGAACCATGCTAGAAAAAAACTTACAGCGATTAGAAAAAAAGATTCATGCATCAGCAGAGCTTTCTGCTGAAAATAAGCAAGAGCTGACACAATTACTCTCGACGCTGAAGACTGAAGTGCAACAACTGAACGGTAAAGATATTGAGACAATTGCCACACTCACTGAAAAGGCTGTCATCGAAGCAACTCGAGATGATAAAAATCAGACTGAATTGAATAATTTAGTAGCCTCTCTCAATGAAACGATTAGCACATTTGAAGCAACACACCCAAAGCTTGTTACAATAACTAATTCAATTTGTATAATGCTGGGAAATATGGGAATTTAAATAACAAGTTTATCAGTCTAAATTACTTATAAAAACACCGAACAGATTATAAAATAATCAATAAATCATTTTCATACTGAACATAGTGTTTATTATGAGTCTATAATGACAATAGTTAGGTTGATAGAAAAACATCAATCGTTAATTATGTAAAAATTGCAACCCCTAATGGACGATAGATTTTTACATTTAAAGGAATAAGGCTTCGATGTTTCGTGCGTTTTCTAAAAGAGCTACTGTTTTGTGCTTTTGGCTCACTCTTGTCACTCTGTGCCAGCTTGCTGGTGCTGAAGATAAAGTTGTTTTACTTTATCCAAAAATTGACGAACCATATCAGAGGATTTTTGATGAAATTATCAAGGGAATTGATAAAGAGGCAACATTTTCTATTCAAAAAAAGGTTGTTGAGGATAAATATGATCCAACATTAATAGCCGAATGGACAGAAAAACAAAACCCTGATGCCATCATCGCATTAGGTCAGCGTAGCTTTCAAGCTATTCAAAATATTGACGCAGAAGTGCCCATGCTCATTGGAGCCGTCATCAACCTTTCTAAAAAACTCGAAAGCAAAAGTATCGCTATCAGCTATGCTCCAAATCCAACCATCGTCTTTTCTACTCTAAAAAAACTTACGCCTAACATCAAAACAGTTAATGTCGTTTACAACCCAATAGAGATGGGATGGCTAATTGAAATTGCAAAAGAAGCAGCAATTGATGCTGACATCAAATTAAACACCTTTGAGGCAACTAACTTTAAAGAAAGCGCAAAAATATACCGGCAAATTCTTGAAAAAATGGATAACAAGTATGATGCACTATGGTTGTTACAGGACAATTCTATTTTGGACGATAGAGTACTGCTGCCCTACATTCTGGAAAAAAGCTGGAAAGATAACTTGATCATTTTCTCTAGCAACCTTTCACATGTAAAAAAAGGCGCCTTATTTTCACTTTATCCAGATAACTACAACTTAGGAATTCGCATTGGAAAACTCATTAACGACATCAAAGAGACCGAAAGTTTTGAACCGAACCTGCGCCCACTAGAAGACGTCAAGCTTGCTGTTAATATTCGCACTGCAAAACATTTAGATTTGCGAATTAATTATAAGCTACGACAACAATTCGATTTAATTTTTCCACGGCGATAAAAACCATGAATAAGTTGCTTATAAAAGTAAACAAGAAACTGGCTCGAAAAAGCTTTCGATACCAAGTTTCATTATTGTTTATTCTTGGCATCGCTATCATTGTTTTTATTGCATCTATTGCGATTAATACATTAACCACTCAAATCATCACGAAAGACTATATCAAGCAAGGTGAAATAATCACGCATGTGCTTGCAAACAAAAGTGCGATTGCTCTACTTTATGGCAGTAAAGAAAGTGCACAGGATGCTGTCGATAGTATTTTAAGCTTTCCAAATGTTAAACAAGTTGTCATTCTAGAAGCTAATCTTAAACCATTATATCAATTTGGTGATATCCGCGAATGGCAAGGAGTCATTAAGACAGAAGTTTCTCCCAACCCTGTTCTTGAGTTTGAAGATAATAAGTTCTGGCAATTCACTGCTCCTGTCATTATAAAAACAGGCAATAGTGGCGACACTCCGAATACGCCATTTGAGGAAAATGCTAATAGCCAGATTGTTGGTTACGTTAAAGTCCTACTAAGCAAAGAGGATCTTCATGATATTAATAGCTATCTAACTTATGCTAACACAGCCATTATTATATTAATTGCCTCAATACTTTTTTTAATCATGCAACAGCTCATCAAACGAATGACCGCACCATTGCAAATATTTGCAGAAACAATGCATTCTGCTGAGAAAGGCAAAAAAGGCATTCGACTTAATCTTGAAGGGTCACAAGAAATCCTGCAAATGAGTAACGACTTCAACAAAATGATGACCGTATTAGAAGATCATGAATCTGAACTTGAAGTAGCAAGAGATAAGGCCGTTGAATCTGCTCGAATTAAAAGTGAATTTGTTGCTAACATTACCCACGAACTTCGCACACCAATGAACGGCATTATGGGTATGTTGAACTTATTAAAAGACATGAATCTTTCAAAAGAGCAATATGAGTATGCTAATTTTGCACGTGAGTCAGGTGAGTTACTATTATTACTAATCACTGATGTGCTTGATTTTTCAAAACTATCTGCTGGCAAACTTGCTCTCGAACAAGTCTCATTCAATTTGCGTGAAATCATTGAAGGTGTTATGTTTTTACATGCCAGTACTGAGCGTGGAAACGGCATTGAAGTTAACTATCTTTATGATCGAAAATTGCCACTGATCATCAAATCAGATCAAACTCGCGTTCGACAAATCCTCAATAACTTAGTTGGTAATGCTGTTAAATTCACTAACTATGGTCATGTCACCTTACATGCAAAACTAATAAGTGAAGATGATAAAAACATAACCATACAGTTTCATGTTGAAGACACTGGAATTGGGATTGACAAATCTGATATCGGCAAAATTTTTGACTCCTACTCACAACGCGATAATTCAACTAATCGTCCATATGGTGGTGCAGGTCTTGGATTGGCGATTTGTAAAGAATTAATTCAACTATTGAATGGCAAAATCTGGGTAGAAAGTGAAGCAGGCAAAGGCAGTCAGTTTTTTGTTGAGATTCCTTTTTTAAAAGCTCGCCAAAATGATGAAGAAGTTGATATTGTAGAGAACTTAGATGCGCCAAAAGAAGCACATGCTAGAGCTCTTGTCATTTGCCCACCTGGAAACTTTTTAACCATAATGGAAGATCTCTGTCAGGAATATCAAATTGAGCTAGAATGGATCAGTGAAGGAAGGCGTATTCAAGAGGCTTTACAAAAATCACTACAAGAAAATAATCCTTTTGATATGTTTATGGTGAACTGGCCCAATACCATTAGCAACATCATGCCTTTGATTGCAAAAATGAAACAACAACCTGCTTTCGCGCAAATAAAAGTCATTCAATTTATTCAACAGCAACTGATAAACTCTGATGAACGTCATCCAATTGTTGATTACTTTATTACTAAACCTATAAAACAAGGCAATATTGTTGAGATATTGATTAAAATATTAAAACATAAGATCCCTCAAGGATTCATTAAACCAAAGATTATCAAGCTGTCAAAAAAAACTCGCGAGAAAAAAATTCTTGTTGTTGAAGATAATGAAGTAAATCAACGTGTAGTACTTGCAACCCTGAAGAAATTTGGGCTCAATGCTGATGTAGCTATTAATGGTGAAGTTGCCATCGAATCATGCAAGCAGAACCATTATGACCTCATTCTGATGGACTGCCAAATGCCAATACTTGATGGCTATGATGCGACTCGTAAAATTCGCGAGCTAGAATCAACTGTTGAAGGAAAACACACACCCATAGTCGCTCTAACTGCTAATGCATCGAAAGATGACCGTGACAGATGCTTTGCCAGCGGCATGGATGATTTCATTGCTAAGCCATTCAAAATTGACCGTATGTCTAACATTCTCAACGAATGGTTAAATGTTGAATCAACATAATTCAGAATATGCTCAAGAACAAGACAAAATACGATTCACATTGGAATTTGGAAGCCTATGCACCAAAAAGTGATCTATTGGTGTTGAAATATATCATCACTATATTTCAACATCTATTCAACAAACACTAAACTATTTTAATTCTTAAAAAAAACACTGAGATCTTTCAGGAAAAAACCATCACTTATCAATTCTTCTTGCTTAATTTTAAATGTTTTTAAATCGGTCATTCGCCAAAAAGACTGATCCATACTACCCTGCTTAAACAAACCAAATGTATACTCCTGATCATGATCCACGTATTTTTCCAGTTCGACTAAATGTAGATTCTCTTGGTAGTGATATATAATGGAACTCATAAAATCATCCCAATTCATTTCCCCGTGAACATAAGCAAATTTTTGATCCGTTTTTTCAAACACGCCAGAAAAATAACGCACACCTTCTTTCACATAGCTTTCAAAATCATTTAACACCCAACTTTCATCACTCAACTTGGTAATTTTCTGAGAAAATTCATCCCAATGATTCGTTTGATAAAAAATGGGGTTTACTGATTGACCTTCTCGAAAAACTGCTAGATAACGCACATCATTTTTATACACAATCACTTCAAAGTCAGCTAAATACATACCGTATTTTTGCATATCAACTAACTCACTTTGCAACCCTTCTTCGTCAACGGAAATACTTAACGATGCTCGATCATTTCCTGCTTGAAAAACAGCCAAATACTCTTCCACATCACCGCTTACGACTATCTCAACATCAATTAACCTTAGATTTTTTGATAGATTTTCCTTCCATTCATTCAAAAAATTATCTAATCCAACCACACTCCAAGAAACTGAATTATTGGGAGTTTTTTCATAAAGCCCAATATAATCATCAGACCACACAGGCATTGCAAACATCAATACAAAAAGACCACTTACAACTAATTTAAAATACCCCATAATAGAATCCTTCACATAATGTATAGAACTGGAAACAACTCACATAGTTAATACGAGAATTCGAGAAATAGGTGATGAATATTAGTTGCTTTTGTGGAATATTTATCAATTTAAATGAATATTGGATATTTACAGTAATTGAAAGTCGCAATCTTTCAATAAAGCCTAATAGTAGATATAAGCTAACTTCAAACTTGCTTTAAATCACAACAAAATAAAACCCATAAAAAAAGCCCTCAATGCGGGGCTTTTTTAGTGTTTCACCAATTCAAAATGATCCAATCAGTCTCGCATTGAAACAAAGAAGAATATAAACAATCCTCTTTTTGCCTAATGCATCAGAGTAAATACTATCAATAGAATCTATTTTGTATTTAACAAACGATAGGTTGCACCTGTCTCAGTCACTTCGATAATATATTCTTTTGCTTGCCACTTAGCTCGCTCTTCATCTTCAAGATTTGTATATGCTAATGTTGTTCTTACTGTGAATATAACAGAACCGCTGTCTTTAACTGGCGGATGCCATTTCACAAACTCCCAACCTTTGCTTTCAGTTAATTCATAAAGTGCTGGCGTCTCACCCAAATCCCCAGTTGACACCGTAATGAATAATCGATGATCAGGACAGCTTTCAACAGCACTACCGCATTCAAGCAACTCCATAGGACCTGCAAAAACTCGAACTGCTAACGAAAAATCTTTCATGTTTTCCTGATCAGCCGTACTAGAAAGCTGGTTACTAAAAGCTAATATCTTTGCAAGATTATTACTTTGTGGAAAATATATTGCTTCAGTTGCGAAAACAGATGTAGAAAACAAACATAGAAAAATCCAAGTTACATATTTCATAAAAACTCCTCATTAATAATATTAAATAAAAATCCCTTAATATTGATGTCACTGCAATAAAAATCGTTAAAATCTCCATATATTCGCTGCAAAACTGGTCAAAAACTCGCTATTACCTGTTATTCTGCAGTTCAACCCGAAGATTTTTTCCTTGATCTCAAGTTATATTAGCCTATATAAAACAACCTAACTAATTTTCACTTAATTTATAATCACGTAATAAAAAACACAAATAACTTTACTGCTTTCAATTCCATCATTGGCGACTACTGCGCATCACCCATTCTAGACCACTAAACACCAAATCTGGTTCCCAAGTAGTTGCTGCAGTTAAATGTTTTTTCAATTGAGGCGCCCCACCTCCAGTCAACACAGTTTGAAAATCATGATGATATAATTGACTCTGTTGCTTGATTGCTTCTTCAATAAAACTCA
>JAUIKI010000064.1 GCA_030430875.1 Gammaproteobacteria bacterium
GAATGTTTCTTGCTGCAAGCACTGGCATCGTTGGTGCCACCGTGGTCACCATGGGACTCATTTCATTACCATCAATGCTAAGAAAAGGTTACAGCGCTGAAATTGCTACTGGCACAATCTGCGCAACTGGCACTTTAGGACAAATTATTCCTCCCTCAATTGCTCTCGTTCTATTAGGTGATGTGTTATCAACAGCATACCAGCAAGCCCAATTAAATTTAGGTAATTTCTCACCCAAAACCGTTTCTGTTAACGACCTTTTCATTGGAGCCCTAGTTCCAGGTCTTTTGCTAATCTTTCTCTACATTATCTACGTAATTGTTGCAATGCAACGTAAACCAATTACCAAAGACACGACAGAAACTCAAAAAAATCACGGTAACAACGCACTTTGGAAAGCTTTAGGCAGCCTGATTCCACCACTTTTATTAATCACCTTAGTCCTGGGGTCCATATTGGGTGGCTTTGCAACACCAACTGAAGCGGCTGGAATAGGTGCATTTGGCGCATTACTATTAGCCATCGTTAAGCGACAATTAACCGTAAAAAAACTGCAAGAAATTGTACAAAACACCACAAAAATCACCTGCATGGTGTTTTTAATCTTAATTGGCGCCTCAATTTTCTCACTCGTTTTTCGAGGCTTTGGTGGAGATGAATTAATTCAGAATTTATTTGCAAGTTTGCCAGGAGGCCATTTAACAGCAATGCTCATCGTCATGTTGCTGATTTTCTTGTTAGGTTTTATTTTAGACTTCATCGAAATTATCTTTGTTGTTGTTCCAATTGTCGGCCCTATCCTACTTATGATGGGGATTGACCCTATTTGGCTTGGCATTATGATTGCCATCAATTTGCAAACATCATTTTTAACGCCGCCCTTTGGTTTCTCATTGTTCTACTTACGTGGTATTGCACCAAAATCACTACCTACCACCGCAATTTATAAAGGCGTAACACCTTTTATTGGCATTCAACTATTATTGCTACTCATTCTTGCCATCTGGCCACAACTCGCTACTTGGCTACCAGGGGTACTTTACCCTCAATAGGTCCAGTAAAAATACCCATGCAATCACTTGCGAAACAACGTGGTTGCTTTCATAATGAAATCTGTGTGAAAGATTAAGGTAATTAATAATGAATGAAGAAACTAGACAAGCCCAATTAGAGGCAACGCCAATGCCAATTGGTGATCTTGCTTTACAAACACTTGCCATGCCAAAAGACACTAACGCTAGTGGCGATATCTTTGGTGGTTGGTTAGTCTCACAAATGGATTTAGCAGGAGCAATAACTGCTGAGAAACTAGCAAAAGGCCGAGTAGCAACTGTGGCTATTGATGGCATGGGATTTCTTGCGCCAGTAAGCGTTGGCTCAACGGTGAGCTGCTACACACAAATCAAAGAAATTGGGCGCACCTCCATGACCATTCAAGTCGAAGTGTGGATTAGGCGACCAACAGAAATTGACCCCATCAAAGTTACCGAAGGAATCTTTGTATTTGTTGCTATTGATAAAAATGGGCAAACCCGACCTGTACCAGTAAAAAGCTAGATGCTTAGTCAAGGGAACAGATTAAATTGTGTCATTCGACTTTAAAGCCACATATTAATTCATAAAAAAAGATATTATCTAATATCATAAAATCAGCAATATTGCATAAAAAATGCAACTCTTTTAACCATTATGAACAAGAGTAAAAAAATAGGTATTTAGAATGCTGGTTGAATACGAATATAGTTTTGAAAGACATATGCCAATCAAAGAGCTGTTCCAATTTATAGTAGAGAATAAGAATGATCATTCTGGTTGGAGTTTCCAGCATGACGAAAGCACATGGTCGCTGGTATGGACTCCTTCAATTATGAAAAATCTATGGATAAGGCATCCACAGGTCCAAGCGAAGCTCGAAGCGCTATCAGCGAACAAAACCAGATGCAAAATCACCACAACAAATAAAGGTCTAGGTGATCCGTTTAAAACTTATAAGAAAACGCATGACAAAACGTTCAACGCTATTTTTCAATCTATTCAAGATAAAACCCATGCGTTAGAAAAAATTTAAACACATTGAAAAACGCTGTGTTTTTTATCAGGCTATCTGCTAGCACACCTTAGACTAGTTAATGACTGATCCATATACTAAACGCTCAAACTCGGATCCTTCTTCACCCGGCCTATCAACACCATCTTGATCATCTCCCCAATGCACTAATTCATGCAGTAGAGTTACACCGACAAGATATACATTTCCAGCTCTAGCAATTCTCTTTCCTTTGCCAGACTCAAAATCTTTCACTATCGCTGTTTTTATTCTTATTTCGTTAGATTTTATATTTGGGGTGAATTGTCCATATCCCGGCAACAAAGGGGTAATTTTAATTATTGGACCGTTATTCCAAGCTAAAGCCATCTTTAGTTTCACACGGTTCAATTGGCCTACCTTGTGCATCGCAAATACAATTGATGGCACATTCATCACTTTCGGGATACTATTTTTCACATAATCAGCAAATTTTGGATATGCTTTAATGTCATTAGCATTCATTTTCATAGAATTGATCCTCTTGTTTGATAAGTAGATTATCTTTACATTTCAAAAAGCTCTTGATGTATCACGTTTATATCGTTATCAATGATCTCAAATTTAACTGACCCTCTAACTCCCTCTGGAGAGTAGATGTATCTTATCTCTGCTGAATGAGTGCTTAATTCAAGTTGTGTGATTTCAAGGTATGGTTTTCCGTCAGCAACCAAACTCTTTTTCTCATGAATGAGGATCTCTCGATCAAACTTGACCAGGCTTTCACTACCCTCAAAAAGTCCATTGCTTACTATGACCAACGGTATTCTTTCAGGAAATACGTTCTCATGAAAATATGAATTCAAATACGTTTCATCCACTAACTTTTGAATCAACATCTCTTTAATTTTTGTCATTTTTCCTTCATTACCACTTTCCATAGCATTAGCACACCCGAAAAGGAAATATAAAGAAAAGACGATTAAGGCAAAATATTTATTCACTAAAATATCTCCTGAATAATCAACATACCATGTGAAACAAGATTTAACCCATAACACACAACGTAAGCTACAGAGCATTAGTAAGTTAGCTGTGACATTATTGCGTCATTCCAACCATATTTAATCGTTGCTTGTAATGCCAGAGAAATTTCTCTCAGTTTCAAGAAGATTGAAATAACTCCCATCAATTATCTAAAAAATAGATTAACACTCTCTTTCTCATGACACTTTCTTAACTTCTAATTTTTGAATTTCACCTCATTCTAAATCAAGGTATAGCTTTTATATGCAATTTTTATGAATAGTCACAAACTCCAGGATTCAGGATCCGTGGTCGGTATTTACATACCCAGATAACATGATATTGCAAACGATAACTGCTATGTCCTGTCTAATGACTTCCATCTGGCCATTATACCGACTCCGGGTTCATTCACCCACGGGTAAACACGTGGTGCTCTGTCTGCGACAACATAGAAACCTTAGCAGAACATCTGTTTTCCGTCAGATATTACTGTATTCGATACAACTTGCCATTAACATCAAATGGTTATTGTTTTTTAGGCGGGATACGGTTAACTTAGTACTTTTTCCAGCTCTATATCTGGTCTTTGCGGACATAGATTATGAGACCATCGCAGATGATAAAAGTGTTCTGTCCGATCAATTTGCACCTAATTCTATCAGCAAAAACTCAAAATCTCAGTAAAATTTAGCGTCTCCTTTCGGTCTTGTTTTGAAGCGTTTGTGTAACCATAGATAATTCTCTGGTTGTTTACAAATTGCTTTTTCTAAACAAGCATTCCACGCCACTGCATCTTGCTCAGCATCCACACCAAAGTTTTCGAGCACAGGAGAGAATTCAATTTCATATTGTCCATTAGGATGTCGGTAATGGCTAATGAAAATAACCGATGCATTTGATTCGTTTGCAATCCAAGTTGGTGTGGTGATGTATCCTGCTGGAACACCAAAAAACGGAACAAATAATTCTGAACGTTTCCCAAAATCTTGATCACAAGCATACCAAACTGTGCCACCTGATTTAAGGTATTCCACCATCTCTTTTAGCTCTCGTTTTGTGAATCTATTTTTAACATGTCGCCTCCGCCCTTTTTCAATCATCCGATCAACCACTGGATTATCATTTGGACGATACATATAAGCTGGGTTTCTCAAATAATCAGCTGTAATGGGTATAATCAAATCAAAGACTGAAAAGTGACCTCCCAACAACAGCACACCGTTATCAAACTCATACGCTTTTTCAAGATGATGCCTACCGGTAATTATCACTTTTTCTGCATATTGAGATGAATTTTGCCACCACGCATGAATTGATTCAAAAAATCCACGTGTGCAAGCGACAAAATTTGCTTCGATGAGATTGTCTTGTTGGCTCGCAGATAGATGAGGAAAACATGCTTGAATATTTTTTCTAGCAACGTTATATCTAGACTGAAATCGCTTCTTAAAAAATATTCCTAACTTTTCACCTAAATATTGTTTGGTTTTCATTGGCAAAAAGGACAGCATATAAAACAAAAAAACTACCAGCCAAGATACCCATAATTTCGGATGCCAAAGTGGATAGTGTTTATATTGTTTTGCCATAGGAACGCTCTTTAAAAAATAAATTCATGTTAAATTAAGGGTAAATAAATGGTTCGACTTCTAGACTAATTTGAAATTTTTCTAAAATGGTTGTTTGAATATAATCAATCATTTCAAATAGAGACTTTGGCGTTGCCTTGCCATCATTCGCCAACACCAAAGCATGTTGTTTTGTAATACTCACATGATTTTTTTCATAGCCTTTCAAACCACTTTTTTCAATTAACCAAGCCGCCGAGATTTTTACCTGACCAGATGGCCCACGAAAATGAGACATATCAGGATAGTTCACAGATAATCTAGCAAACTGTTCAACAGAAATAATCGGATTTTTAAAGAAACTTCCGACATTCGCTAAGACCTGTGGGTCAGGAAGTTTTTGCTGGCGCAATTGACTCACCACCTCAAAGATTAATTTAGGCGTGATTGTTTGATTCAATTCTCTCAATTTTTTATTCAATCCTGCATACGATGTTTCAAGCACAGGATCTTTATATAAATTTAACGTCACTGAGGTAATAACAAATTGTTCGCGCAACTGTTGTTTAAAAACACTATCACGATAACCAAACTGACAGTCTGATTTTGAAAAGACTATGCTCTCCAGAGTTTCACGATGCACAGCAGTTAATGAATGAAAAACATCTGCAAGCTCCACACCGTAAGCTCCAATATTTTGCACTGGAGCTGCTCCCACAGTTCCTGGAATTAGCGTTAAGTTTTCCAATCCAAAATAGTTTTTTCTCAAACAGTCGCAAACCAAATTATGCCAATTTTCTCCTGCATTAGCCTTGAGTTGATAATATTGCTCTGTCTCTGCAACTAATGTTTGGCCTTGAAGTGCGATTTTGATGACTAATCCAGGAAAATTATCGCAAAAAATGACATTGCTCCCTTCACCTAATACCAATATTCGAAGCGCATTCTGCTTAGCAAATGACAGCGCATCTTTAAGCACATCAAGGGTATCAACCTTAATGAAATACTGCGCGTTAACTGGCAATTTAAACGTATGGAAAGTTATTAAACTGATGTTTTCTTGAATTTGCATGGATAAATTGTGAGGGTTTAACCATTAAAAATCAATTTTATCCTATAACTAATTTCGGTTACCATAAGCAACTTGTAAATTTTGAACCACTGAACATAAAACAATAGCAAAATGACTAACGATTATTCCTCCAATCTCCCAGCAGCAAGCTTTACTCGCCGCCTAGCTGCTATGGTTTATGACGGCTTTCTAGTTTTTGCTGTTTGGGTAGCAGCCATTGTCATCGGGCTTCTTATTGATGGTGGCACAATGAAGCACAAACTTCTGTTTCAAGCACTGTCGCTGATTTTTATCTTTAGTTTTTTTGCTTATTTTTGGCTAAAAACGGGCCAAACTTTAGGCATGCAAGTCTGGAGAATCCGCATTCAAAATTTTGAGGGTGATAATATTAGCTTTAATCAAGCCATATTGCGTTTCACAATTGCAATACTATCGTTAGTTTGCTTTGGATTAGGTTTTTTCTGGATTTTAATCGATAGAAACAAAATGTCTTGGCATGATCGCTACTCATTTTCCCGCGTCGTACAGCTACCGAAACATCAAAAAAAGACTAAGCATCAGTAAATTAAATCATCTTAATTTAGTCAAATAATCTGGGGCTTTTCCTCCAAATTTGAGACCATTGCATTAAAAGGCAATGGTCTCATTTGATTTATAACAGCAAAAAAAAGCCCTCGAAAAACGAGGGCAAGAGGAGAAAACTTACTATTTACTGAATTTATTCATCAAAACTTAGCAGCAATTCTCGCTGCAAATCCTAATTTTTCGACATCACCACCTGCTGCATAATCAGCTCCAACACCAATGGTAATGTTATTAAAGCTGACATTAGCACTTGCGCCAATACCAAATAATGTTTCACTTACGCCATCATGCGACTCAATATTCACACTATTGCTATCATTCAACGCAGCAAAGCTATTATCCAACTCATGCTGTGTATCACTGAACTGACGCGATGCAAAGGGTGTGGCGCTTAGCGCAATTTTTGCAGGTCCAGAATCAATGTTTGCGGTAATTCTAGCACCTATTTCACCTTCAATCACACTCAAACTTTCAGGATTAATGTCTAAATTAATCGCAGATTGCTCCGTGCCGCGAGTTGTTTCTGTGAATCCATCAAGATCCGCATCAGTGTAAGTCATCCTAACATACGGTTCAATGCCAACAGTCTCATTAGCTTTTAACTTCCAACCAAACTGAAGCATAGCATCAATTACTCTTCCATCTGTTTCAGCGTCAAATGCACGAGCCAAACCTTGTGCATCTAAAAAGTCCTCATCTGGAATCATTAGCTCGCGTTTGGTATCTAGATTGCCTACATATCGATAGCCAAGGGCTCCTTGCACATAGCTGTCATCTGAAAGCAAGCCACTGTGCTCAAAAAACGTTGTAATACCCCAAGCATCACCACCAGCATCCACTGTAGCAAACGCTATATCCCCATTACTACCAGTGTTTGCATCGCCATTCAAATCAGAGTAGCCAATCACCGCACCACTCACCAATTCAGGAGTCACCTGAACGCTGACACCAGCGAAAATACTGGTAGCACGCACATCTTGATTTGTATGCTCTCGCTCACGACTTAAATCAAATTGATCATAATTAACTTCCAAGAAACCTTGGATTTTCTCGTCTGAATCATCTCTGAGATGCAACTGGTTTAAAACAGCAT
>JAUIKI010000065.1 GCA_030430875.1 Gammaproteobacteria bacterium
AATGAATTACCGATTAATGAAATTAGCCAGCCTATAAAAACCACTTATGGATGGCATATCATTCAAGTCTTGGAGCGCCGTCAAAAAGATATGACAGCAGAGATCAAACGTAATCAAGCGAGAGCATTTTTACGTCAACGTAAGTTTGAAGAAGAGTTACAAAACTGGTTGCGAGAAATTCGTGAAGAGGCCTATGTTGAGATTAAAATTTAGCAGATTGTTGCCTAGAATAAAGTGACTTCTGCTATTTAAGAAAAGTGGCAGATCTTATGCATGAAAGCCATTCTGCATCTATCCAATTAATCAACTACTTCGACAAACATTATGACTTCGCGCTTTCCTCGACTCGCTATTTCTTCAGGAGAGCCTGCTGGTATTGGTCCTGATGTCATCTTGTCAGCGCTGCAGAGTAATTTTGCAGCAGAACTTGTTGTGTTTTCTGATCCAGAGCTGTTGATGGCACGAGCAAAAAAACTGGGTATAGCTTGTCAGATTGAGCTAGTTGGTCGCGATCGTGTGACTCAAGCAAGACCTCATCAAGCTGGTCGTATTTTAGTTTATCCAATTTCCCTCAATAAAGTTGTCACATTGGGACAAGCTGATCCTGATAATGCTAGCTATGTGATGGATTTGTTAACGCAAACGGGAGATTCTTGCTTGCATCATCAATTCGATGGAGTCGTGACAGCCCCCGTTAATAAATCCATTATTAATCAAGCAAATATAGCATTTACCGGACATACTGAGTTTTATGCAGATCTTGCAGGTGTCGAACAGGTTGTGATGTTGTTGGCGACTGATGACATGCGCGTAGCGTTGGTTACTACGCATGTGGCGTTAAAAAAGGTGGCTGATTTAATCACGCCACAACGACTTAAATTTGTGATTGAAACCACCTCAAACGCATTGCGACAATTTTTTGCCATTGCTGATCCACAAATTGCCGTGGCTGGGTTAAACCCGCATGCCGGTGAGGGCGGTTATTTGGGCCAGGAAGAGCTTGCTGTGATTGAGCCAGTGATTCATGCGCTTAATCAGCAAGGATTATCTATTTATGGGCCTTTTTCAGCTGACACAATGTTTGTACATAATCTAGATCAGATGGATGCATTTATTGCCATGTATCATGATCAGGGTTTGCCCGTATTAAAATTCCATGGATTTGGTCGTGCTGTCAATATTACACTTGGATTGCCTTTCATTCGCACATCAGTAGATCATGGAACAGCGCTTGAACTAGCTGGTACAGGAAAAGCGGATGCGGGTAGTTTGGAGATGGCTATTGATTCTGCTATTCGTATGGCTGACAATCAATTGATTACGGCGAATAAATCTGGCAGTGATTAGAAGTCTTGCTGTGCCAGTTAGTTAACCCGTTAGTGCAATCTGATTGAGCATATAGCCGCAGAAAATGAAAATATTACTGAAAATTTTGATAGGAAGATCTAAGTGATTACCCGTAAACGATTTGGCCAGCATTTTCTCCATGATCACTGGGTTATTGATCAAATTATCCGAGCAGTTTCTCCAGAGCCGCATCAGCACGTGATTGAGATTGGCCCAGGTAGGGAAGCATTAACGCAATTTTTTGTGCCGCCAATTACTAAACAGTTAGACTTAATTGAGCTTGACCGTGATTTGGTGAAATTGTTGCTTGAGAAGCATCAACAAAATTCAGCAATACGAGTTATTGCTGAGGATGTATTAACAGTTGATTTTACAAAACTTGTATTAGCAGAAAACAGTCAATTTCGCATTGTTGGGAATTTGCCATACAATATTTCTACGCCATTATTATTTCATTTGACCACTTTCTTCGATGTAATTGAAGACATGCATTTCATGTTGCAGTATGAAGTTGCCAAACGAATTGTTGCTAAAGCGGGAGACAGTCAGTACGGTCGATTAAGTGTGATGCTGCAATATTTTTGTACGGCAGAGTTTCTTTTTGAGGTGGCTCCAGATGCTTTCTTGCCTCCGCCTAAAGTGACATCTGCAGTTATTCGATTGAGGCCTAGTCAGCAGCCTGTTTTAGCAAAAAACACAGAGGTATTTGCCAGTGTTGTGAAGACAGCATTTTCGCAGCCGCGCAAAATGATCAGAAATAATTTGAAGGTGTTGTCGCCAGGCGATTGGGAAAAATTAGCAATTGATCCACAAGTGAGACCAGAAACCTTGGCTGTAACTGACTATGTGCGTATTGCTAATTTTCTTGAGAATTAAAAAATGTTTCTGTTAAAGGGTTTCCTGTTAACTTATGCCATAACTTAACAAAGAGCTTGCATAATTTGCGCTCAACTTGTCGTTAAAATTTGTTTGACGACAAACGTGCAATACTGTTGCCAAAACTCGTTCATGCATCATTCACAAGCCAAACAATTTATGCCTCAATTCATGCAGCAACTAGATGTTAACGTAAGCCCAACTTATTTGCAGGAGAAATCATCACCAGGCGAGAATGTTTATAATTTTCGTATGGCGTTGTGGTTATTGTTGCCATGAAATTAATGTTGTATTTTCTTTTAATTATTTCTTGTAATGCTAATTGTCAAGTAGAACTTTCAATTCCTAATAGAGTCGAGAATATTGTTGATTTAATTGAAAAGAATAATTTAGACAAATTAAATAAAGGGTATATTCATCCTAAATATGGAATTTATGAGACAAGAAAAAGAGGAGTTTATGATATCTTTACCCATCATCATAAAATAAAAGAAGAATACACTGCTTATGGCTCTCTTTATCAGGTCTTATCAAGCATAAAAAAGAATAAAAACCATAATCTTGTTTATTCTGATAAGGTATTATACGATTGTGATTCATACTCTTGGACTGGCAAAGGAGTGTTTGTTTCAAAACCAGCTAGAAAAGAATTCTTTATTAATGAGTCCGTTCAGCATTTAAGTTACATTATGGAATATAGTTATAAAATTATTTTCACAGAGGAAGATGTTGTCTTCTATTTAACAGAAATAGATTCTAACTATTACCTAACTCTAATTGATAGATCAACAAGAGAATGTGGAAGCTAATTGTAAAGAATTGAACCCACGTTAGAAATGGTGACGGATTATGTTCGCATTGCTAGTTTTTTCGAGAATTAAAAAATGCTTCTGTTAAAGCGTTTCCTGTTAACTTGTGCCATAATTTAACAAAGAGCTTGCATAATTTGCGCATAACTTGTCGTTAAAATTTGTTCGACGACAAATGTGCAATGTTGCTGTCAAATTCACGCATTACTCACAAATCAAACAATTTATGTCTCAATCCATGCAGCAATTACGCGTTAATGTAAGCCCAAGCTATTTACAGGAAAAATCATCTCCAAGTGAAGGCATGTATCATTTTTCCTATAATATAGTGATTACTAATATGGGAGAAGAAGTGATTCAATTGGTTGCTAGGCGATGGTTTATTGCTGATGCCAACCAAAATGTGCAGGAAGTCTATGGTGAAGGAGTTGTTGGTCAAAAACCGACATTAAACCCTGGAGAAAATTTTGAATATTCAAGCACCGTTGTGATCAGCACTCCGGTTGGTAGTATGCGAGGGTTGTATTATCTTGACGATACGGCTGGTAAGCGCTCTACTTTTACTATCCCAGCATTCACGCTCGCTGTTCCAAACATGCTGCATTAATTCTGGAATTATTATTGCAATGGTCTTTATTTCATCAAAGTGATTGTAGTTTTTTTATCAAAATAGATCAAAATAAAGCCTAAAAAATGCCAAAAATAACGCTGATTTTGGATTTTTTATAAGCTTACCGCTAAATTCCCCATTAGTTTTTTTTCTCAACTCATTGATTTTATTGAGTATTTTTGGATATTTGGCTAGCTATTTTTCACCAAAAGCTGTAAATTTGTACGATAACATTGGAATCTATTCATTTTAGCGAACGTTCAAGCGAGGCAAACATGCACAAAGAATCATTATTAGTAACAACAATAAAAATCATGATGCGTTTCTTCTCAGCAAACGATAAATATCAACCCAAATACCGAATGAAAACGGTGTTTTTCAGTGGGATTTTTCTTCTGTTTAATGCTTTGCCTGTTTTAGCCAGTCCCTTTGAAGGCTTGCCTATTGACGCAGCAGTAGAAAGTGCGCCGGATGCGGATGGGTATTGGCAGTGCGAGAGCTCATTCAGGTGCCTGTGGAGCGATCGTTAGAAACGCATCCTTTGCGGGTCATCACAGTGATGCAGGAGAGTAGCCCTGGGCGCAGTGAAGAAATCACCACTTGGGTTGAGAAAGCTGATCAGGTGATTGTGGCTCTACAGTGAGGAGTGTCGAGCACTGACCTGGAAGTTCTTTTACGAAATTACAGCGAGAAAACCAACGTAGTGCCGGATCCTGGGTTGGGAGAAACCAACTATTTGGTCTTCTTAAGTAATCCTAATTTGAATAGTGTCCCGGCTCTGGTGAGCTATCTTGAGGGTTACCCAGAAGCTGTAGAATATGCTGAAAGTTATGCCGGAGTAATCATGGATGAGCCTTTTTCTTCAGCAGAGAGTCGTCCCATAGCGAAAAACAGTCCCAAGAGTGGAGATATGATTCCGCGAGCAGGAGAAGAAGATCCGCTTTTGGCAGAGTCTCCCTACTTTAATACCCACAATATCCCTGAAGTCTGGAAAATGAGCACAGGAGAAGGAGTGGTTGTAGCGGTGGTTGATTCGGGGTTTGATATGGATCACAAGGATTTGGTCGACAACATTTGGATTAATGAGGATGAAATCCCGGAGAACGGCAAAGATGATGATGGCAATGGTTATGTGGATGATCGCTGGGGCTGGGACTTTGGAAGTCTCCGTAAGAGCAAGTGGAATCGCTTTCCTGAGTATTCACGTCAGGTTTCTAGTGCCGGTCAGAACCATGGAACAATGATGGCTGGAGTGATTGCAGCAACCCGCAATGAGCATATGGTACGCGGTATTGCCTATGACTCAAAAGCCATGACGATCAAGGCTGGGGGGGATTTTTTTGGTTATTCTGTGCATTTTTCGAAGGGCATAGCCCTATCGATTCGCTATGCCGTGGACAACGACGCTGATATTATTAACATAGCTTTGGGAAATCGTCGTTCCAGAGCTTTGCGCAAGGCGGTGGAGCACGCTCAGAAGAAAGGGGTGTTGATCGTGGTTGGTGCGGGGAATAGTGGAAAGAAAATTTCTCCAGGTGTTCTAAGTTTACGTTATCCCGGACTTTACTCGGAAGACTACGACAATATTCTTACGGTGGGAGTGGTGAATAATGATGGGAAGCGAGTAGAGCTTTCTGATTTCAGCAAAACTCATGTCAATATGGGTGTGTTTGATTGGCAAGGGTATAAGATTTTGGTGGAAAATAGCACTGTTCTTGTAGGTGCTGATATTGGAGGCGGAACTTCTACGGCAGCAGCCGTGACGAGTTCTGTGGCTGCGCTGGTCAAGAGCCTGCAGCCCAGCTGGAATGGCCAGAAAATTCGCAAACATCTTGAAGAGCATGCCATTGTTTATCCAGGGTTAGCGAATACGTTTAAAACCAGTGGCGTGCTCGACATCTTTGGTGCAGTTGAGGCCGCGCATCCAGGGCATTTGCACTTTGTGGAACCTGAATTTCAACAATTTAACGAAGATGATAACTCTGGGGTGATTCCTCAAGTGGTTTATGTCTTTGAGCGGCAGGGAGGTACGAAGAGCGCGGTGAGTATGAGTCCAAAGATCTATCACATCGACACGTCTGCAAAAGACTTTCTTAACAACCAGTTGCCCACACTGACTTGGCTCGACGGAGAGAGTGGGAAGAAGAGTGTCATTTTAAAGATTGCCGATGACTCTGATCTGGGAGATATGATTATCTCTGAGCTGAAATGGGACGGTGGGCAAAGGGGAATGCGTTCGATTCCGATACCGATTAAGGACGACATGAAGATGGAGAAAACGGAAGCGATTCGTATTATTCTGAACCAAGACTTTCCCAAGAAACCGACGAGTCTTATCGACCCGCAGCGCCGCGAGTTTATTTTAATTATCAAAGACAATGATGAAGGTAACTTTAAGATTGCTGACTAAATTATAGGGTTGGTTTTGAGCTGAGTTGATACATTGCTGACAAAAGTGAGAGTGACCGGTTTTAATGCAATGGTCTCAATTTATACGTTTAAATCAGATAGCTAAAAGGCTTGCCAGTTGATCGAGTTTCTCTGTTATAGTGCTATTTTAGTGGATAGTGTAATGTTAAATTGCCAAGGGAGGCCTCGTGGCATTTGAGTTAGTAGTTGAGATCAACAGTATGCCAGGCTCACTGATTGGGCTGACTTTGAGTGAAAGGCAATCTAGCAAGTGGACGCGGTTTTGACGTTGGGTATAGAAAACAAATAATATCAATAGATGAGATGAAGTGTTCACATTATTCTTATAGAGGAGATCTTGTTTATGAGTTTATTAAATGTATTGGCTGTTCATTAAAAAACCTAGAACCATTACATTGGTACTATTTAATCACATTTTATATTCCAGATGATAACCCACTTGTTGATGATGGAAGCTTTGATATCCCAGTACTGTTTAATGGACAAGCATTATTGCCGTAAAAAATAACAGAAAATCCCGATTAGCAGACAAAAAAATTGAACCAGTAAGTTGAGCCTACCGTGAAAATATCCGTTTGATTTGGTCAATATTTCTATTAAGCAGCGCCTCTCTCTAATTTACGACGGCCATTTTTCTGATACTAATTTCCTATTTGATTGCTATAATGCGCTTGAGTCAGTCGAGCAATCGCTGCTCTGGTTCGCCAGAGGAGAGGAAAGTCCGGACTCCGTTGGGCAGAGTGCCAGGTAATGCCTGGGAGGTGAGAGCCTACGGAAAGTGCCGCAGAAAATATACCGCCACAATGTGGTAAGGGTGAAAAGGTGCGGTAAGAGCGCACCGCGCGGATGGTAACATGCCGTGGCAAGGTAAACCCCACTCGGAGCAAGACCAAATAGGAATCCAAAGGCGTGGCCCGCGCTGGATTCGGGTAGGTTGCTAAAGGTAGTTGGTGACAACTACCGTAGATGAATGATTGCAGCAACATCTTGATGTTGTAACAGAATCCGGCTTACAGACTGACTCATTTCTTTTTAGCATTAAAAAATAATTTTTATTCCAAAAAAATCTTACCACTGATAATCCACTTTAACTATCGGAATTATCATTTTGCTTTCCAATCTTTTCTCCCCTCAGTCTAGTTAATCACAACATCAAAAATGCCCTAAGTTATTGTGTTTTAAGGGCAAATCACTGTTTTCCTTGCTTGACAATGGACCCTGAGAATTCCTATAGTGTCGATCTGTGGAGAATTGTGGGTAATTGTGGGTAATTTGGAGACGTAAATGTTTCGAGGCGTT
>JAUIKI010000066.1 GCA_030430875.1 Gammaproteobacteria bacterium
GTCATTGATTTGGTCGAGCAGTGCCCGAGCTTGTTTTTCTGAGTTCTGGAAAGCGCTAAGGAGTTCTGTTTTTAGTTTTGTGTTTGTTGTTAGTTTTGTGGTTTCTGTGATTCTATAAAATTCAGCTAGTTGGTTGAAAAAGCAGGTTATTTGTCAATAATTTAGCTAAATTCATTGACAATACTTATTAGGCCAGGCATTTTTAGTCAATTAATTGTCCAATTGATTATAGCTTGTTAATTTAATCTAAAGAGAAAAAATTATAAAGGAGTTAACTTATGAGCACACCTGCAAGTAATATCGTCGCGCTAAATGAGCATGAAGTTCAATCTATGAAATCTCTATTTGAGCAACAAAGCGATGCGTATAGAAAACTACCGATGCCTGGAGTGGAAGAACGAAAAGAAAATTTAAAGAGCCTGAGGCGTGTGTTTTTAGCACATAAAGACAAGCTTATAGATGCTGTTTCTGCCGACTTTAGCTGCCGTTCAAAAGATGAGACCTTACTAGCTGAGTTTTTAACGACACTTGGCTATATTGATCATGATCTCAAACATATCAAGCGTTGGATGAAACCTAAGCGTCGCAAAGTTGGTATCCAATTTTTGCCAGCTAAAGCTCGTGTTATGTATCAACCGGTTGGTGTAGTGGGGATTATTGCTCCTTGGAATTACCCTATTGTTTTGGCCATTGGGCCGCTTATCAGTGCTCTAGCTGCTGGAAATCGAGCTATGCTGAAACTATCTGAATTCACACCAAAAACAGCAGAAGCAATTAAAGCTATGTTAAGTGAGGCATTTTCACAAGAGCAGGTTGTGGTGATAACAGGTGGTCCTGAAATTGCTGCTGAATTTACCAAACTCCCCTTCAATCACTTATTTTTTACCGGATCAACTAATGTCGGAAGATTAGTAATGCGTGCTGCAAGTGAGAACTTAACGCCTGTGACGCTAGAGCTTGGTGGAAAATCACCAACAATTATTGCACCTGATGCCAATATTCAGAATTCTGCAGAAATCATTTGTTTTGGAAAGACGTTTAATTCAGGGCAGACTTGCATTGCACCAGACTATATTCTTTGTCCAAAAGATCAGCAAGAAGCATTTATAGAATCTTTCAAGGCATCGTATGAAAAGATGTATCCAACGATTAAAGAAAACCCAGATTACACTGGTATTATCAATGAAAGGCAATTGAGTCGCTTGAAAAACTACTTGACGGATGCTGTTGCAAAAGGAGGTGAAATTGTAGAATTAAATCCAACAAATGATGAATTGTCTGACACACGGAAAATGGCGTTGCGTTTGGTTAAAAATGGTTCCGATGACATGCTTGCTCTGAAAGAGGAAATTTTCGGCCCGATTCTACCTATTATTCCTTACGATAATTTGCAAGATGCCATTGATTACGTTAATAACAGACCAAGACCACTTGCATTATATTTCTTTGGTTCCAATAAAGCCGAACAGAAAATGGTTCTTAATCAGACTCATTCTGGGGATGTTTGTATTAATGATACTTTATCTCATTTTGCTCAAGGTGACCTCCCATTTGGTGGTGTAGGGCCATCTGGCATGGGTTTCAGTCATGGAATAGAAGGCTTTAAGAGCTTTAGTCATGCTAAAAGCATTTTATCAAAGCCAAAGTTTAATAGCGCAAAGTTTATCTATCCTCCTTATAATAAATTTATGAATAAGATGGTTTATAAATTCTTTATCCGTTAACTAGCTTATTTAACAGATAAACTCTCTTGCCATATTGAGAATCTACAAAGCCTCATTGAGTGACTTCTCTGGGGCAACAAAGTCAAAAATCCGCTAGACTTCATAAAAAGAATTAGTGAGATTTCCTACAATTTATTATAATAGGCAATGGATTGAAATTTTTGCAGTAAATATCTGATGATAAAAAATGGTTAAAAAGCTCTATATTTTCGTTGTAAAACTGGGCAATAATTGACTATTAACCATGTTTTGCATTCAAAGTGCTGAACTTTTTTCTGATTTTTTCTTTTTTGTTACCGTTTGTTGTGAAAGTTTCAGATTGTTTCTTCCTTTTTCTCTAAGTAGATGAACTTTATTATTACCGGCCTGAATCACAAGACTGCAGATATTACCTTACGTGAAAAGTTGGCTTTCACGCCTGAGCAGATTCCAGATGCTCTGCACTCAATTGCAAATCAATTCGATTCACTTGAAGTTGTCATTTTATCAACGTGCAATCGCACGGAAATATATGCTGCTTGTCCAAAGGAATCCTCTCCCCATTTAATGATTCAAAACTTGCAACTTTGGCTGTGCCAATATCATTCACTTTCCATCGAAACATTCAAGCAACATGCATATGATTATCAAAGCGATCAAGCGCTAACTCATATGATTAAGGTTGCAATTGGCATAGACTCTATGGTGGTTGGTGAATCGCAAGTGCTGGGGCAAATAAAGAGCGCTTATACAAAAGCACAGGAAGTTGGCACAGTATTTAATTACTTAGATCAAATTTTTCAATATGTTTTCCGCTGTGCTAAGCGAATTCGAACTGAAACACAAATTGGTTTTCATCCAACTTCTTTTGCAAATGCAGCTGTAAAATTGGCTCAACATATTTTCACCAATCTTAGTGGGTGCAATTTGTTACTTATTGGCGCAGGAGAACTCATTGAGTCAGTTGCAAAACCTTTTTTTGATAAAGGAATAAAAAATATTACGATTGCTAATCGCACATTGAGTCGAGCACAATCACTTGCAAAAAAGTTTAATGGTAAAGGTGTATTGCTTGCCGATATTCCCAATCATCTTCTAGATTGTGATATTGTGGTTGCTTGCACTGCTAGTCAATTACCAATTCTTGGTAAAGGTGCTGTTGAAAGCGCGCTTAAACAACGTAAACATAAGCCAATATTTATGTTAGATTTAGCGGTTCCAAGAGATATTGAACCAGAAGTGAATGAATTAGCGGATATCTATCTGTATGCTATAGATGATTTGCAACAAATGATTGACGATAACCAAAAATTTCGTAATCTTGCTGCTAAACAATCTAATGATTTAATAAAGCAGGCAGTTTTATCATTCCCTCTCTCTCATACAACAACTGAGACAACATTATTAATAAAACAGTATCGTGCGAAGATTATGGCACTAAGTGAAAGTGAATTATTGAAAGCGAAATATCAGTTAAATCAAGATGTTTCGCCAGAACAAGTGCTGTTGCAACTTACTCGAAATTTAACACAGAAATTATTACATGACCCTTCAATTGCTTTAAAAAAATCAGCATTGAACTTAAGTCAAGAGCATGATCTGAAACTACAATGGTTTAAAGAAATATTCAACCTCAAAGATGATGAGTCTAATTCATGAAACGATCTTTAGAAAATAAGTTACAACAAATTACTGAGCATTTTGAAGAGTTAAGTGCCCTTTTAGCCGACCCTGTAGTTATTAATGATCAAAATAAATTCCGAGACTACTCGAAAGAGTACGCTGAAATTGAACCTATTGCATGCACTTATCAACAATATAAACAATTCAAACAACGATTTGATGATGCATCTGTTTTATTTGAAGATGATGATCAAGAAATTCAACAAATTGCTGAAGAAGAAGTTCGTCAGTTGAAACCAGAGATAGCATCACTTGAAATTGAATTGCAAAAATTATTATTACCAAAGGATCCACATGATCAAAGTAACGTGTTCCTAGAAATTCGTGCTGGAACTGGTGGAGATGAAGCTGCGATTTTCGTTGGAGATTTGTTTCGAATGTACAGTAAGTTTGCTGAGAATCAACGCTGGCAAGTTGAAGTTATTAGCGCTAATGCTGGAGAGCATGGTGGGTTCAAAGAAATCATTTCTCGTATTATTGGCAATAATGTGTATGAAAAGCTTAAATTCGAATCAGGAGCTCATCGAGTTCAACGTGTGCCTGAAACTGAATCTCAAGGACGCATTCATACGTCAGCATGTACTGTTGCTGTTATGCCTGAAGCAACTGAAATAGAAGCAATTGATATTAATAAAAGTGATTTGCGTATTGATACCTATCGTTCTTCTGGTGCAGGTGGCCAGCATGTTAATAAAACTGATTCTGCTATTCGATTAACGCATTTATCAACAGGTATTGTGGTTGAATGCCAAGATGAACGTTCACAACACAAAAATAGAGCTAAAGCCATGGCGTTATTACAAGCTAAATTATTATCCCATGAGCAAGAAAAGCAACAGAAAGAGCAAACTGAAACTCGTCGTAATTTAGTTGGAAGTGGTGATCGCTCTGAGCGTATTAGGACTTATAACTACCCTCAAGGTCGTGTCACTGATCATCGAATCAATTTAACTATTTATAAATTAGAAGAAGTTATGGAAGGCGCTCTGGAGCAAGTTATTAATCCGTTGAGTCAAGAGCATCAAGCAGAGCAGCTTAGTGAAATTTCCTCTGATTAATATATGTCATTAACTGTCAATAAAGCATTGGAACAAAGCAAACGCTTTGAATCAATTAGTCAGACTCCTCAGCTTGATCTTGAAGTATTATTAATGCAGGTATTAGACTGTGATCGCGCTTATCTTTATTGTTATTCAGATTTAATTTTATCAGCCAACCAAGAGCAGCTTTTGCATCAGTTGATTGAGCGTCGCTCATCAGGTGAACCCATTGCCTATATTGTCGGGAAAAGAGCTTTTTGGAATATTGAATTAATAGTTTCAAAAGATACGTTAATTCCACGTCCAGAAACAGAGCTTTTGGTTGAGCTAGCCCTTCAGTTTAGTGGAGAAAAAAACCTTAAAGTTGTTGATATAGGAACAGGTTCAGGCGCCATTGCTTTGGCCTTAGCTAATGAAAAGCCAGCCTGGACAATTTTAGCATCTGATTCTTCAAGCTCGGCATTAAGCATTGCTAAGAAAAATAACCAATTGAAGGCAGTTGATCTGCTACAAATGAATTGGGGGGATGCCCTTGCTTTCAATAAGTTTGATTTAGTGCTCGCAAATCCACCTTATATTAGTTCTGATGACCCACACTTGTTACAAGGTGACATTCAATTTGAACCTAAATCAGCTTTAGTTAGTCCGGAAAAAGGTCTATATGCATTAGAGTATCTGATTCATCAAGGACAAAAGCTATTAATGCCTGGTGGATGGATTTTGTTAGAGCATGGGTGGCTGCAAGGTGAGTATGTCCGTCAATCTCTATCAACACTAGCGTATCAAAATATAACAACTCATCAGGACTTAGCTGGACTAGATAGAGTAACGCTTGGACAGAAAATTAGTCATGAGTGTGCAGTTAACACGTTTGATTTTAATTGCGGATGAAAAACTAATTTAATTAAACCAATCCCTTCTTTTTAGTTTTCAGAGAATTCTATCTGGCTCAGTCGTGTGATGAACAACAGTGTCTAGGTAAACAGGTGAAGAAAGTGTTTGTTTGTAATGTTGCTAAAAATACTCCGGCTCGTTTCCTTTCTTCCATTTGATATTGCAGCCTATACTAGGTTTTTGGAGTGTGGAAACAGGTTGTTCTGAAAGTAAGTTATCAATTGCATAACGTAAGTCTTCACCAGTTATTGGAAGGTTGTTTCCAGGACGACTTCCGTCAAATTGACCACGATATACTAGTTTTCGTGCTTCATCGAAGAGAAAAAAATCAGGAGTGCAAGCAGCACTATAGGCTTTTGCAATAGATTGGCTCTCATCAAAAAGATAAGGGAATGAGTAACCTACCTCATTAATTTTTTTAGCCATTTCTTCAGGTGCATCATCTGCATATTGTGAAACATCATTCGCATTGATTCCAAGAATTGCAATTCCTTTTGCTTGATATTCCTTGGCAAATTCAGCTAATGCTTGTTCAAGATGAATGACATAGGGACAATGGTTGCACATAAAGATTACCAACAGAGCTTTTGCATCATTGAAATCATTTAGACACCACATTTTTCCACTGGGATCTTGTAGTGAAAAATCTGGTGCTGTGCTGCCTAAATTCACCATGGTTGACGATGTTAGCGCCATTATCCCTCTCCCTTTTATCTGTTAAAGCTTAGTTTTTCGACTGATCAACTAGTTTGTTTTCTTGAATCCAGGGCATCATGCTGCGAAGTTTTGCACCAACTTCTTCAATCTGATGATCTTTACCAATGCGCCGTTTGGCTTTCAATGTAGCAGCTCCAGCCTGATTCTCTTGAATAAATTCACGAGCAAACTCACCCTCCTGAATTTCTTTTAATATTTTACGCATTTCATTTTTTGTTTCTTCAGTGATAATGCGAGGACCACGCGTTAGATCGCCATATTCAGCGGTGTTTGATATAGAGTAGCGCATGTTAGCAATGCCACCCTCATACATTAAATCAACAATGAGCTTTAACTCATGTAGGCATTCAAAGTAAGCCATTTCAGGCGCATATCCTGCCTCAACAAGGACTTCAAACCCAGTTTGAACCAAGGCAGATGCGCCGCCACAAAGAACAGCCTGTTCGCCAAATAAATCAGTTTCAGTTTCTTCGCGGAAGTTCGTCTCAATAACACCCGCTCTTGCACCACCATTTGCAATTGCATACGATAACGCCACATCTTTTGCCGCACCTGAAGCATCTTGAAATACTGCGATTAAGCTAGGGACACCGCCACCTTGCAGATAAGTTGATCGCACTAAATGACCAGGACCCTTAGGCGCAATCATGATGACATCTAAATCTTTTCGTGGCTCAATTTGTTGAAAATGGATGTTAAATCCATGAGCAAACGCAAGCGCTGCACCATTTTTTAAATTTGGTTCAACTTGATTGTTGTAGATAGCCACCTGATGTTCATCAGGGGCAAGCAACATGACGACATCTGCTCCTTTTACTGCATTCTCAACAGTTTTAACATCCAAGCCTGCATTTGTGGCTTTTTCCCAAGACTGAGAGCCTTCACGCAGACCAACAACAACCTTGACGCCAGATTCTTTTAAATTGTTTGCATGTGCATGACCTTGTGAGCCATATCCAATAATGGTTACTTGCTTTTGTTGAATAAGCGAAAGATCGCCATCTTTTTCATAATAGACTTTCATTTAATTTCCTCGTTTTATATTAAAAAATAATTTTTGATGATCATTATAATTATGTAAGTAAAAAATATTTAGCACACTTTATATGCGCAGTGATTTTTCGCCACGAGCAATTCCAGAGACACCGCTACGAACAACTTCAAGAATAATGCTGGAGTCGATTGCAGCAATAAATGCATCTAGTTTTTCACTAGTACCTGTGAGTTGTATGGTATATATCGCATGTGTTACATCAATAA
>JAUIKI010000067.1 GCA_030430875.1 Gammaproteobacteria bacterium
ATTCTTCAATTTCTATAAATCCATAAAGATCACTTTGATATAATTTGTTTGCGTAGATTTCAAAAACTTGGCCTTGATTGTAAAAGATAATGCGATAAATTTGTCTTGGCATAATTGATGAATTCCTGAAAATTAATGATTAAAGTTTTAGTTGTGATTGTTTTTCTAGTAGATTCAGTTATTAATGTCTCTATTGATTATGATCGCTCATAGTCGTGAGTTGTTATTTTATTCGGGTCTTGTTAATCGTCAATCGCTGTTTTGCGTAGGATATTTTTAACATTTTGCTTTAAAAACGGTATTATACCCGGTAATTGTACGATAGTCAGTGTTACATGAAAATTGAGTGTGAAACGAGAGTCTATGGAATCTAAGAAAGTATATATTAAAACCCAGGGTTGCCAGATGAATGAGTACGATTCAAAGCGTATGATTGATCTGCTGAAAAATCATCAGGGCTATGAGGTGACTGAAAATGCAGATGATGCTGATTTATTAGTGTTAAATACCTGTTCAATTCGTGAAAAAGCCCAAGAAAAAGTGTTTCATCAATTGGGGCGCTGGCGAAAATTAAAAGTGGCCAAGCCTGATTTATTAATCAGTGTTGGGGGTTGTGTGGCTAGCCAAGAAGGCAGCGCTATTTATCAACGTGCGCCTTATGTGGACGTGGTGTTTGGCCCGCAAACGCTACACCGTTTGCCTGACATGCTTGATGCTGCCAAACGTGGAGAAAAAGCCGTTGTAGACATCAGTTTTCCTGAAATTGAAAAATTTGATTGTCTTCCTGAGCCGCAAGTCGATGGTCCAGAAGCGTTTGTTTCAATCATGGAAGGCTGCAGTAAATATTGCACATTTTGTGTTGTGCCGTATACGCGAGGAGAAGAGGTTAGCAGGCCTTTCGATGATGTGATCGCAGAGATTGTGCATCTGGCAGAAAAAGGTGTGCGCGAAGTTAATTTACTGGGTCAAAATGTTAATGCGTATTATGGCAAAACCCATGACGGTCAAGTGGTTGATTTGGCCTATTTGCTCACATTTGTCGCTGAAGTTCCTGGCATTGATCGTATCCGTTACACTACGTCTCATCCAGTTGAGTTTAGTGATCGTTTGATTGAAGCTTATGCAAATATTCCAGAGCTGGTTAGTCACCTACATTTGCCGGTGCAAAGTGGTTCAGATCGTATTTTAATGCAGATGAAGCGAGGCCATACTGCTTTGGAATATAAGTCAAAAATTCGCAAATTACGCAAAATTCGTCCTGGTATTTCCATTTCATCGGATTTTATCATCGGTTTTCCAGGCGAGACGGATGATGATTTCATGGCAACGATGAATTTAATCCAAGAAATTGGCTTTGATCATTCCTTTAGTTTTATCTACAGCCCAAGACCAGGTACGCCAGCAGCGAGCTTGCCTGATGAAGTGTCGATGGATGTCAAAAAACATCGCTTGTCTTTGTTGCAGCAGCGGATTTTACAACAGGCTCATGACATCAGTCGAAAAATGCATGGCACAGTGCAGCGCATTTTGATCAGTGGTGTTTCGTTGAAAGACCCAGGTGTGTTGCAAGGGCGGACTGAAAATAATCGGGTGGTCAATGTCAGTGGTTTGGATCAGTCAGCGATTGGCCAGTTTATTGATGTGGAAATCACCGAGGTCCTACCCAATTCACTGCGAGCCAAGCAAGTGCAGTAGTTGGTTGAGTTGGGCAATAATTCGTTATTATCTGCATTTTTCATATCAGTTTGGAGCTTTTCTCCCATTTTTTGCACTGTCTTTTATCTAAAAGGTATCAATTATCGTTACGTTATTCATTTGATTTGAGTTAGTTTTAAGAGGTTGTTCTTTAGGTGTTTTTATGCGAAAAGGAGGATAGTTTTTCACGTAGCTGACTTAAATTGATAGGTTTTGTTAAGTGGTCATCCATGCCAGAGGCTATGCTTTTTTCACGGTGTTCCTGCATTACATGTGCCGTTAATGCAATGATAGGTAAATGTGGAAGCTCGTTTGTTTGTTCAAAGGCTCTGATTTTTCGAGTGGCATCATAGCCGTTTAACTCAGGCATTTCACAGTCCATTAATATTATGTCAAATTCATTGTGCTTTTCTTTGACTAGTTGAACAGCTTTTTTGCCGTCGGGAACTAACTCTGACGTAGCACCTAATTTTTTCAGTAGGCTTTCAATGACAAGTTGATTGATGGCATTATCTTCAGCGATTAATACTCGCATTGATTTAATGGGTTTTTCGCGCGAATAATTATTACCCAGTGTTTGTAATTCAGAGGTTTGGTTGCTCAATAAATGGATAAGACCATCACAGAGTTGCTGATTGCTCATTGGCTTTTCAAGCGCTAATCCAATACCAATTTCTTTCAATACATCAGCTGTTGGAATTTGTTCGACGCCAGTGATAAGTAAAATGGGTGGCGATTTAATGGCAGGATTTTCTTGTATTTTCTGAGCGATATCTAACCCTTCAATGTCGGGTAAATGCATGTCTAAAATTAAAATATCAAATGAATTCTCGGCAGAGGCCAGTTCAGATAATCCTTCTTTTCCGGTATACGCAGCTTTAGACGTCATGCCCCAAGATGAGGTGATTGTTTTGATAACTTGGCAGAAGGCAATGTGATCATCAATGATTAATAGTCGCTTGCCGACTAGTTGAGACTTATCTAGTACAGGTAGTGATAACTCATGTTCTTTTGCTAGCTCAAAACTAGCTGTGAACCAAAATGTAGATCCATGACCCGGTGAGCTGTTAACGTTAATAGATCCATTCATCATTTTGACTAATTGGTGGGATATTGTTAATCCCAAGCCTGTGCCGCCAAAACGGCGCATGATTGAGTTGTCAGCTTGAGAGTAAGGTTGAAATAACAATGTCTGATCTTCTTGCGTGATGCCAACTCCCGTGTCTTTAACAGCAAATTGTAGATGGATGTTGTCATCCAGTGCTGTTTTATCTAGCGAGACAGTAATTAATATTTCACCATGCTCAGTGAATTTAAAAGCATTGCTTAGTAAGTTTAATAATATTTGTCGTAAGCGAGTGGGGTCACCTTTTAAAGCGATGGGCACATCAGGATTTAAGTTGACCATGAGAGGAAGCTGTTTATCCCGTGCCGTAATAGCAAAGACAGCAGCGCATTCATTTAATAAAGCATCTAAGTTAAAGGGGATGTTCTCTAATTGCATTTTTCCGGCTTCAATTTTAGCGTGATCAAGAATGTCGTTGATCACGCTTAATAATGCTTTGCCGGAACCAAAAATAACATCAGCATAATGTTTTTGTAAAGGCTGCAGTTGTGATGTGCGTAATAATTCTGCCATGCCTAATACACCATTCATGGGTGTTCTAATTTCATGGCTCATTTTAGCTAAGAAATTACTTTTCGCTTCAGATAATTTTTTGGCTTCTTTCGCTTCTTGTTCAGATTGAAACTTCTCTTGTTTTAATAGATTGATTCTATCAGCTAAAGCAAATGACAATAGAATAGCCTCGAGACAACTGCCAATTTGAAAGCTCCACTGAATAAAAATATTGAATTTAATGATGCCAAAGTTGGCAAGTGGAAATGTTATTGCGCTTGCCATCAACAAGATCCAGCTCAATAAAAAATATCGGGCGGGTTTGTAGCCTTGGAGTAATCGAATGACACCTAAACTAATCATTGAGAAAACAACAATGAGAACAAAAATCGGAATCAGTATCAGCACCCAAGTAGGTCCGAATAAAATAATTGAGAGTAGAATGGCTAGTAACGCAAATACGGTGGATTTAAGTACATAATCAAACTTTTTGACTGAATATTTGGAGTGAAAAAATGCCCGTCCAAATTGCATCGCAAAAAGTAGGCTGGTTGTTGCTGCAATCCCTCTCGCACTTTTATTAAATTCAATATTATCCAGTAAGAACTGTTGCGATACGCCATAGCTTGCCATGTGAAAAAGCATTGCTGAGAAAATAAAAGAAACGTAATAAATATACGTAGTATCACGAAACGCTGAGTATAAGAATAAATTGTATAACATTAGGCTAAATAGCGAGCCTATGATAATCCCTAATATTAGTTTTGTTATTTTTGCCTGGTAGGTGTGTTCTTGAGGTGTTCTTATAGAAATAGGAGCTGCTAAAGGGTTATGTGATTGTAATCTGAAATAGTAGGTTTGAGAGGATTGGGCTGCTAAAGTAATTGGAAAGATGTAAAAGCCATCTCTAATTGGTCTGCTACTAAAAGGATAGGCTGTTCCTGTCGTAATGCTATTTAACTGATTTAATTGGTCTTTGTAGAGAAAATTAACGTACTCTATTGGAGAATTATTTAATTCAACCATCAAATCTTGTGCTTGATCTAATGGATTAGTAATAGTGAAGCGCATCCATATGGCTCCTTTCGGGTAGCCAAAATTAGGCGAGCGCAGTGTTAGGAGTGTAAATTGATCATCATATTGGCCTGATGCTATTTCCTCAGCTGAGTAGTTGGCGCTATCATCATGCATTACGTAAGCGCGATTTTCAAGATAGTAAACATTGGTGTTTTTATCTAGCACTATTGTTTCAGTGGCATTGGTTTGGCCGCAAGGGCATGCTAGTAGAAAAAAACAAACTACCCATCGTATGTATATTGTAAGTTGGTGTAGGGTTGTATTAGTTTTTTTCACGCAAATCAAAACCATGATAATAATTACAGGTAATATATCTCATTTTTTCTCAGTTATTTGATCTTAATATGAAATTGATCTTATAGTTAAAGTATATGTCATTAGTGCCAGTTTACTATTATTAAGAAAGTGAACTATTTTTCATTAAAGATCAAATGGATAGTGGTGTTTTGGTCTGTTATATGATGGTTTGTTAGATAGAGTTGGTATGATTTCTAGGTGAAATAGTAATAAACGCAAATGCGATGTAAGATCTATTGCTTGTATCTTTTATGAAAATGATGGGAGATAGAAGGTGTTAGCGGGTTTTAGGCTATTTTTTGGTATTTTTCGACTGATATGATAGAAAGATTTTTAGCTGGTTTTTCTCGAGTGCTTTAATTTCGTCTGGTATGGTGGTTTTGCAGCGCTTGTAAAAAGATAGTAATTTTATCTTGAATTTCGTTGTGTTCTGCTTGGCAATCTGAGTCAGAAACAATACCGCTGCCTCCCCAGAAATGAATCTGGCTTTGATCGCAAGCTGCGGTGCGAATGGCGATGTTACTATCCATCCGTCCGTGATAGCTAATCATGCAAATGCTGCCACAGAAAATGCTTCGTTGATGAGGTTCAAGTGATTGAATCATTTTGATGGCATTTGTTTTGGGAGCGCCAGTGATGGAGCCGCCTGGAAAACAGGCTTTTAGGATGTCGATTGGAGAGAGAGTTGGCTGTTTGATACCAGTTATTTGGCTGACAAGATGGTGTACATTGGGAAAAGTTTCTAGTTTGAATAAATCATTGGCTTTCACTGATCCTGGAAGACATACTTTGCTTAAATCATTGCGTAGCAAATCAACAATCATCAGATTTTCAGCGCGATCTTTGGGGCTGGTTACTAAGTCTTTGGCAAGTTGTTGATCTTCTGTTGAATCAGGGCTTCGTCGTCGAGTGCCTTTGATCGGTTTTGTGGTGATTAAGTCATGATTGATTTGCAGAAACTGTTCCGGTGAAAAAGATAAAATCGCTTTATTTTCAGGGAGTGATATGAAGCTTGAAAATGGGCTAGGGCAAGCTTTTCTTAATGTTTTGTAGGCCGTCCATGGATCACCTGAATAGTTGGCGCTGAATTGTTGGCTTAAGTTGATTTGATAAAATTCACCTGCTTTCAAGCCTTCTTTTATGCGTTTAAATTTTTCTAGATAGGATTGGTTATCATAGTTGGGTTCGAATTCTGATGTAAGTTGAAAGGGTTTAGTTGGGTTGGTTGATGTATTAAGCAAGTCAGTGATTTGTGATAAACGATGTTGAGCGTCAGTTTCACGGGAGATAAAAATGGTTTCTTTGCGCTGATGGTCATTGATGATGGCCCAGTGATAGTCACCAAAATGAAGTATGGGGATATCAATCGTTGTTTGTTGGGTTTTTGGTAGTTTTTCCAGCAAATAGACCGATTCGTAGCTGAAAAAACCAATCAAACCACCTTGAAAAGGTAAGTTGCACGATGAGCTGAGTTGGTTTTTTTGGTAGATATCATTAAGAAACTCAAAAGGATTACTCTCAAATTCTTGGATTCCTGATTTTTTTTGGTAAGCGACATGGTTGTTCTTGATATAGGTTATGCTCGCAGGGTCAGCTGTAATGATGTCGTAGCGGCTTGATTTGTTTGGGTGGCAGCTATCAAGTAGTATTGGATAAGGCAGATGATGAATTCGGTTAAAGATTTCAGTGGGGTCAGGTTGATATAAAAGCTTTTCAATGACACACTTGTTCATAGGGAAGATGTACTATAATAATGAAATTTGAAATGCTGTTTGTCTTGTAGAAAGCAAAAATAACCTTTAAGGAAATCGCCATGGAAAATAAACATATCAAGCGCCAAATGAATGAGGCATTATCTGATTGGGTGCAAACTGAAAGTCTTGCAGAATTATTAATTCCCATGGTGGGAAAGCTGTATCGTGAGTGTAATATTATCCTATCTGTCTATGGAAGGCCATTGATTAACCGTTCGGATATTGACATCATCAAAGCACATCGTTTTGTTCGTCAGATCGAAGAAGTTGGTTTGACAGTAAAAGACACTTTTCCCATTATTGAGCAAATGATAACGATGGATTTAGGTCCAGCGCAGGTTGATGTGGGTAAGTTAGCCTTGAAATTCAAGAGAATGGAGAACGGTACAGCATTAAAAGATTTTCTTAACCAAGAACTTTCTTCTATTTTAGGGAAATCTCTAGCTTCTCATTCCACACAAGATATTGTCTTATATGGTTTTGGACGCATTGGTCGCCTTTTAGCACGCGAGCTAACCAGCAAGGCTGGTAAAGGAAGTCAATTACGCCTAAGAGCTATTGTAACAAGAGGAACCATCACACAAGAAGCTTTAGAAAAGCGTGCTTCTTTATTGAAAACGGATTCTGTTCATGGTTATTTTAAAGGAACGGTTGCTATTGATGTTGAGAATAAAGCACTTATTATTAATGGAAGTACCGTTTATATTATTTCTGCCAACCAACCGGAAGAGATTGACTACACATTATATGGAATTCAAGATGCCTTAGTGATTGATAACACAGGTGCTTTTAGAGATCATGAGGCTTTAAGTCGTCATTTAAAAGCAA
>JAUIKI010000068.1 GCA_030430875.1 Gammaproteobacteria bacterium
ACTCTTACAGTCACATAAAAAGATAATAAAACAACCATAATACCGGTTGTGCTAAACAAAATGGCAACCAAGTTCCCTAGTACTCGAACTGGATAAAATGCTTCTGATTGATCAATTTCGGCAAGTTATGCCATGTTAATCCCATTAATTTCTAGCGTCTGATAAACACCTAATACCTTTGCGCCTCGATACCCTTGATAAGAGACAAAATTCTCTGCAGATGGCGTTCCTTGAATTTTCTCAAACCATTGTTGTGTGGCTTGCGTGTCAACACTAACTCTTAGCACAGAGGTTTCTTCTGAAAACCGCGATTCAGAACGCATCAGTAAGTCAGTGCCAACTAAATAGGTTTCTCCCGTCTCACCCAACCCAGTTGTGTCTTGTAAAATAGCATTAATGGGCTGAGTTGAGATTTGCACTGCCAAAATACCAATTAACTGATTACTGTCATCAAACATTCCTTGCGCAATAAATCCTGCCACTTGATTGCCAAGAACTTCATAATTTTCCAAATCAGAATAGACAGGCTCATTTTTTTCAGCTGCAGCTCGAACTGCCGAAGAAAACTTGGTGTTTGCAAAACGTCCAGTCAGAATATTTGTCCCTAAATCATCTTGTTTTTTCACTGAAAACAGCACATTGCCATCAGGATCAATTAAATAAATATTTGTAAAATTATAGCGAAGTAACGAACGGTTTAGATCAGGCCCAAAAGCTTCTACTAACAAATTCCAGCGCAAATCTTTCACGAATTCAGCAAGTGGTAATTTGCTGTCATTCATTGTGTTACGTAATCGTTTAATAAACTCTTTGTTTTTAGCAAGCTCAGCTTCCAAGCGAATATTTTTAAAAGCATCTGCAAAATGTGCAATGATATAATCTTTCTTCAATTGAGAAACTGCATTTAGTTGGTCAAATTTATTTTGCTGAATGGACTCGCGCGCACTTTGAAAGCCAAACCAGCCAACAATTGAGAAAGGAATCAACGCGATGGCAAGATATGAAAAAAATAATGTTCTGCCTAAACTTCGCCCAAAAATAGTTTGTAGAAAACTGCCTTTTTTAACTGTACGTAAATTTTGGTCATTTTTCATGAGTGGTTTCTACTATACTCGAATATCAGCCAATCTAATTACTAGCTGTTTGAATTAATCTAATTTGAACATCATAAGGACTGAGGCCTTAGTCTTAGCAGCAAAGGACAAAGCCAGGAACAAAATTCAAATTAAAGCGCAAAACGAAGGTAAAAGCCAACTATTGGCCAGTTTTGCAACGAAAACATGAAGTTTTTAACCATACTTTATCGCTGTCGCTTTATTGCAAAAACCCCGGTCTATATCTTACCGCAATTCGCAAAAGATTAAATTCAATTTCATCGGCTCTTATTGATGGTTTATCTGAAAGTAAACTTAAATTGAAGCCTTAATGCTAAAAAACACTGAAGGAAAATAGAATCAAATGAAAGCGCAAAATGCAGTTACTACTCAACTATTGGCTCATTTTTCAACACAAGTATCAAACTTTTAACCATAGAATTAGGCAAATAATTATAGTGTATACCTACTCCTTGAGGTTAATTGTTTTTATTTCCGCCTATCTGAGTGTTTTGACCTTGAATCAACAAACATTGCTTGCTGCTCAACTAATTTTATTTTTAAGCGATTTTTTAATTTTTCTGGAACGTTATCAATATAACTTTCAATGAATAGCGAAACATTAGGGCGAATTAAGCTTTCTAAATCTTGTTTATAGCGCATCAAATGTCTGAAATTACGAACTCTCAAGCCAACTGACAATGATCCAGATTTAATCCGCATATCTGCACAATCAATGATTCCCATCTGCAAACTTGTTAACAACAAAACGTTTCCCAAATGCAATGATCGAAAATACACACCCTTTTCATGTAAAACAGCAATAAATTCTGCAAACTTCACAATCAAATCAAATGGGAGCTGCCGCTCTTTTGCGGCAATTTCACGCAAGCTTGTGCCAAGCAACGGCTGATATTCGACAGCGGTTCGCTGCAAATGCGGGATATTCCAAAGTGTCAACCACTCAACCGTTTTGATGTTTTTTTCATGCAGCTGATCAACATTTTTGGCAAACCGCACTGCGTAGGGAAATAAATTAGCCGAGGAAACAATCCGCTTAGATCGAAATAGCTTTAACGCATTACCATCAGTAAGTCGTAGCACCTTATCACCATAACCATCAGCAGACAAAACTGCTGCATCAATAGTTTTAGCTTCATATGCCACCTTTGATAAATATTTAATATCGTAGCTCATATAAATTGTTCCTCATTATAAAATACGATAAGAAATTTCAAGCGCAATCCACAGCATAAATTTTATTCTCCTCCCAAGCCAAGAGCGACAATTTTCCACCCCATACACAACCTGTATCAAGCGCTACAACATGCTGAGTTGTGACACGTCCAGCCAAAGAGGCCCAATGCCCAAATAAGATTCGGTGACTTGGTTGCTTCGAGTAAAATTGAAACCATGGCTTATAACCAGATTTTGCTGTGTCAGGACCTTGTTTGTTAGTTAAGTCTAATTCACCTTTACTGCCACAGAATCGCATTCGAGTTAAATAGTTAGTAATTAATCGCAATCTTTCCCAACCGTTTAATGAATCATGCCACTGATTCGGCTCATTTCCATACATATTCTGTAAAAAATATTTAATATCATCACCTTGCAGCATCAATTGAACCTCTGCAGCATAACGCTGCGCCTGTTTCAATGTCCAAATATGTGGAATTCCTGCATGCACTAACGCCAATTTTTTTTCCGCATCAACATGCAACAGTGGCTGTGATCTCAGCCATTGTGTGATTTCTGGCAGATCAGCCGCATCCAAAACAGACTCCAGCACATCACTTTTTTTAGATTTTCTGACACCATATGCCACCGCAAGCAAATGTAGATCATGATTACCCAAAACAACTTGCACACTATGCTTAATTTGCATAAAAAATCGCAAAGTCGTCAATGAGTCTGGTCCTCGATTAACCAAATCACCAGCAGCCCATAATGTATCAATATCCGGATCAAAACAAACTTTCTCAAGTAGCCGCATCAACGCATCATAACAACCTTGCACATCACCAACGACATATAAGCTCATAAGAAATTAAGGAATAATTGGCACTTGTTCTAACCCAGTTTTTTCATCTAGGCCAAACATAATATTCATATTTTGAATTGCTTGACCACTTGCACCTTTAATCAAATTATCAATGATTGAAAAAATAATAACCAAGTCATTCTCTAGATCAAAATACAAGGCAATCTGACACAAGTTTGAATAGCGCACCTGCCGAGTATTTGGCTCTGAACGTTCTGGCAACACGCTTACAAATGGTTCCTGTTGATAACGACTACGATAAAGTGCCGTTATCTTGTCAGCCATTTGTGCAACACCTGGCATTGAAACATAAATAGTTGCATGAATGCCACGAATCATAGGCGCTAAATGCGGTGTAAATACCAACGGAATTTTTTTACCTGTAACACTCGTTATTGTTTGCTGAATTTCTGGTTGATGGCGATGACTCAGAACAGCATACGCATTAATTCCTTCACTTGCTTCACAAAGCAACGTTCTCATCGATGGATTTCTGCCAGCACCACTCAAACCAGATTTAGCATCCACAATAATTTTCTCAACAGCAAAATCAACTTGCTCAAGCAGTGGCATAAGACCCAAAGTGGTTGCTGTTGGATAACAACCAGGATTCGCAACTAACTTTGCAGTTTTAATCAATTCACGATTCAATTCTGGAAGACCATACACTGCTTCATTCAATAATTCTGGGCAGCTGTGCTCAGTTTTATACCATTTCTGCCAGCTATCTATCGATTGCAATCGAAAATCTGCTCCCAGATCAATAATACGGACTGACGAATCCCAAAGATCAGGAATGTAGTTCATTGCCACACCATGCGGAGTCGCAAAAAACACCACATCACATTTCTTTAATGCAGCCTGATTAGGCTCTTCAAAAATTAAGTCTGTTTTTCCATGCAGCGTCGGAAAAAGCTCATCAACTCGAATACCCGCTTTGCTTCGGGATGTTATCATTTTTATTTGCACCAAAGGATGCTGAATCAACAAACGCAACAACTCGACACCTGTGTATCCTGTGCCACCAACTATAGCAACTTCAATCACACTTAATATCCTCTTTACTTAATCAACGCATTAAACATATTTATATGAATAACAAAACCAGGGTGACTTCCAATAAAAAACGTGAGTTCCAGAAAAGCTCCTGAGAAACATCAAAAGCCTATTCTTTAAAAGAAATTCTAAATCAAATGCTTTACTGCTTGGCAAAACAATCATATCACGCTATAGTTTAGCTAACTAGCATCTCAATTATGATGGTTGCACACAAATATTAGCCGAAATCATGAGTAATCGCATTAACTTCTCATCAAATAAACTCTTCCTATTCCTGCTGCTGCCGTAGGCAGCCTACTCTATTCCTTTTTATTACTGTTTGATTTACACAATCCTCAACCTTAAAATATTTCTTGAGAAATTTTGTGCAGGAGAACTTCATGAATAAAGAAAAACTTGTGATTTTTGACACCACGATGCGAGACGGCGAACAAAGCCCTGGCGCATCAATGACAAAAGCCGAAAAAGTTCGCATTGCCAAAGCATTAGAACGTATGCAAGTTGACGTCATTGAAGCCGGCTTTGCCATTGCCAGTCAAGGTGATTTTGAATCCATCAAAGCAGTTGCTGAGGCAGTTACTAACAGCACTGTTTGCAGCCTTGCTAGAGCGCTAGAAAAAGACATTGAATGTGCAGCTGATGCATTAAAAAACGCAAAAGTTTCACGCATTCATACCTTTATTGCAACATCTCCAATTCACATGCAGCACAAATTAAAAATGCAACCTGATGAGGTGATTGCTCAAGCTAAAAAAGCAGTAACACTTGCACGCAGCTTCACTGATGATGTTGAATTTTCTTGCGAAGATGCTGGACGCTCAGAAATAGATTTTCTCTGCAGAGTTATTGAAATAGCAATTCGTGCTGGAGCAAAGACAATTAATATTCCTGATACTGTTGGCTATGCGATGCCTGAGCAATTTGGCCTTTTAATTAAAACACTTATCGAGCGTATTCCCAACTCAGATCAAGCAATTTTTTCCGTGCATTGCCACAATGATTTGGGTTTAGCCGTTGCTAACTCCTTATCTGCTGTCACTAACGGAGCACGTCAAGTTGAATGCACAATCAATGGTCTTGGAGAGCGAGCTGGAAATGCTGCACTAGAAGAGATTGTAATGGCAGTACGCACTCGCCCTGACATATTTTCCGTGCATACCAATTTGAATTGTCAGCATATTGTGCCCACATCACGTTTAGTTTCTGGGATCACTGGTTTTGCTGTCCAACCAAATAAAGCAATTGTTGGTGCCAATGCGTTTGCTCATGAATCAGGAATTCATCAAGACGGTGTCTTAAAATGCCGCGAAACCTACGAAATTATGCGTGCTGAAGAAGTGGGCTGGCATGCAAACCGCATGGTGCTTGGAAAACATTCTGGCCGAAACGCATTTAAAACTCGACTAAATGAACTTGGCATTGTTTTGGATTCCGACGAGAAATTCCATGATGCATTTGTTCGATTTAAAGAACTTGCTGATAAAAAACATGAAATTTTTGACGAAGATCTTCAAGCATTAATCAGCGACGCTCAAAAACGTAGTGAAGATGGCTCTCACTTCAAACTTGAATCCCTTGAAGTCTGTAGCAAAACAGGTGTAAGACCTGTGGCAAGCCTCACGCTATTAGCTCTTGGAGAAAACCTTTCCGCCAAAGCTGAAGGAAGTGGACCTGTTGATGCTGCATTTAAAGCAATTGAAATCATTGCCAATAGTAATGCGACGTTGCAACTCTATTCTGTCAATGCAATTACTGAAGGCACTGACTCTCAAGGTGATGTAACCGTCCGGCTTGAAAAAAACGGTCGTATTGTCAATGGCTCCGGGGCTGATACAGACATTGTCATTGCCTCTGCAAAAGCCTACCTTGATGCACTGAACTTAATTTATACAAACAAGCCCAAACGACATCCACACAATGGGAATATCTAATACAAACATTGACCATCTCGAATTACTCGGCGTGCAACGCTGGGTAATTCGACAGTCTTCGCCTGAAAAACCCGTTGAATTCAGTGAAAAAACTGGGCATCCATCCGCGCAGACTGATTCAGAGCTTTCTAAAATTTCACTTATTGCTTGTGGAAAAATTTTGAGCATTTGTATCCATGACACAAATGAACTGAAAGGATTACGACTGATTCAAGATATTGCCCAAACTTTTACCCAAATCTCACCAACCCCCCAAGTCTTCCTAACAGAGCAGAGCATAAATCTAACAGCAGATAAGCTTATTCAGCAGATTAAGAAGATCAAACAAAATCAAATGATAGAGCATCTAATCAATTTTGGGGCTGACAAAGTCACTATATCTCAACAGGAAATTTCAACAACCCACTATGTTAAAACAACATCTTTGACAGCGCTAATACAACGCCCTGCACTAAAACGCGATCTTTGGCAATCTTTATCTGCATGCCATCAATCACATGTAAAAGCGTTCTAACGCTCGATTTTAAACGTCATCAAATATGCTCATTCGCAAAATAACTGAAAATGATCTTGAACAAGTTAATACCATCGAGCAAGCAGCTTATACAAATCCTTGGACGCCAAAAATCTTCCAAGATTGTTTGAAAGAAAACTATCAAGCATGGTTATTAGAAGATGGTGCAACATATTGTGGATATGGCATCTACACTACCATTATTGATGAAGCACATTTACTCAATCTATGTATCAATCCTAAGTTTCAGGGACTTGGTTTCAGCAAACAACTGTTAAGCTTCTTAATATCCAAAGCAACATGGCAACAATTACGCATAATGCACCTGGAAGTTCGTGCATCTAACAAAACTGCCCAACACTTATACCTGACAGCTGGCTTTGCCTGTGTTGGAAGACGAAAAAACTATTATTTACACGATAAAACTCGAGAGGATGCGCTACTGTTTTCATTGTCATTGATTAGCTAGATTGAGATCTTTTCGGAAAATAATAATGAAAGAAAAATCATTGATTATAACTATTTTTAATTACTTTTTGTTATTACCGCTTATTATAAAAATATCAGACTGAATCGTGTCCATGCAATTCAACCGGT
>JAUIKI010000069.1 GCA_030430875.1 Gammaproteobacteria bacterium
TTAAATTCATGGCACTGTATGTAGTCAGGGTTATGTTTTTCGCAATCACCATAATGCCCTGCACACATTCTAGAAATGGCAGAAGTGCTAAAAAATAGTGTAGTAAAAAGAATGGATAAAGTAGAGACAAGCATTATTTTTTTCATAAATTTACTCCAATTATTATTATTTAAAAGACATCTTGATTGCCAAGACAGACCGAATCTATCAGGTTTTTTGCAGGTTGTCTATGTTTTGAGCGCTAATTTTATTCTGGTTTGAAAATTTTGTATTAAATAGAATTTTCAGTGATAAGCGTGTGTAAAAACGCCTATATTTTTGTTACAAAACTACTCAAAAACCTATCCTCCGTGTTTTTATCCTCAATCTGAATATTTTTCCTCATTTTTCTGCCATTGCCTTTTAATGCAACAGTCTCGCTTGTGTTTCAAAACCTGTTTTCTAACTGCTCAAGCCGTGGATACCAGCAGTGTCTTAATCTCGCGCATCACACCACGAAGAAACTCCTAGCAAGACACTAAGAGTTTCAGATCAACATTATTTTACGGCTTAGCATTCATTTCATGAGCGCCAATGTCAGGTTGTGACCAACCATTTGCAGGTCGTTTAAACCCGCGCTGATCAACATCTATCAATTTTACTTTAATTCCACGATCAGCCGCGATGCTATGCATTAATTTATTGCCATCCCAATAAGAACCTAATGCATGAGTTCTTGGATTAGCGGTTAGCGTATTTGTGCCACCATTATCTGTCAGAGGCTGTAGTGCTAACTTTGTATATGCAGCTTTAGCTTCGTCGTCTGAGAAAGAATCTTTCTTAAAAAGATTAACGTCACTAGGGTCGTCAGACCAGGCGCCTGAACCAAAAATATTATGACCATTCGTCTTGAAAGTGGATATTATACCCGTGCTGGCTTCTCGTTGATCAGCATCACTCTCCCCAATGAAATTCAAGGCTAAAATAGTGTTGATTAGCATAGTTTGTTTATTATATAGATTCAATCCAGCAGCTGGAGACCATATGGTATTTTCTTCTGTTTTGAGTACGCGAATATTATTGAAAGCAATTGTGCTATTTGCAAATACAGCAAGTTTGTAGAAATGATGGACTCCGCCACCATTTACTTTTCCACGACCATTACTTGCATGTAAAATAATTTGATTGCTACTGATGGTTGAATTAATGACAGTAAGATCTGATTTTAGGTATCTGATACTGACTCCGCCACCGTTTACATTGCCGTAAGTATGATGTTTGTTTTCAACCAGATTGTTGGCAACTTCAACTCTTTCTAAATTAACAGAAGCCGTCTCTGCGTAAATACCGCCTCCTTCTGTAGCACGTGTGTAAAGTAGTTTATCAGTATCTTGAGGTATTCCAGTTACCGGCCCCATTTGTTTGACTATATTGCTCACAAATCGTGAATCATGTGCATACAAAAAGTTCAAGTCTGCAAACTCTCCATCACCCAGCAAGGCAACGCCGCCACCCATGGCAGCGGTAGAGTCATTTTTTCCTAGTGCTTGATTATAGCGTAGGGGGCTATAGACTAGATTGTGACTGATTTCACTTCGATGAAGTGTTACATTGCCTTGGCTACCAATACCGCCACCAGAAACTTCAGTATGACCAGATCCCATTAATCGATTCCGAGTCACGTTGCAATCGTTGAGTGTTAAGTTTGAATCGGTGTGCGTGGCTCGAATGCCACCACCATACAGTGTTTGATTGTTATGGGGTGGTTGTCCGCTTGCAATGGTCAGTTTTGATAAATTGACAGTAACGGGCCCGTGTAAATCAAATATCCTGTCATTATATAATCCATTGATGGCCACAAGTTTGTCTGCTTTGACAGTAATATTTAAGTCCACATGAATATCTAAATCACCTGTCTGAGCATTATCTTCGTTTGGTACAACATGGCTTAAATAAATCGTATCTTCTGGGAATGTAAGTACAATATCAACTGCTTCTTCCAAATTTTCATCATCCTTCCCGCAATCGCTAGAAATGTTGCCATTAGCTGCTAATATTGCCTCTCGTAAAGTGCACATACCGTCTTCAATAGGGGCGCCATCTTTTGCGGAGTTTACAATAATAGTTATGTTTGCATTGGCTGAGTTAAGAAAAAAAAGTGTGCTGAGAAAAAATAGACTAACTAGTTTTTTATGGATTTTGTTCACAAAAAAGTGACGATAAAAATAGTGCATATGTATCTCCAAAGGGTGAAGAAAAAGGTTGATAATTATACACTGGATTAAAATGTAATCAATAGGTTAAATAGAGTTCAATTTGTTGATATTTTATTCATTGCGTTATTGGTAAGAATTAGAAGGTAATTATATGATTTAAAAGAGAAAAATAGATATTTTTTGTAATTAAAAATAGTAAAGTAAAAATCAGAAAAGAATGATATGAGGGCAAAAAACACAAAAAAATGATCAAGTTTTCAGCGAAATAATAATGATTTATAACCAATTTTTATCGTGGTGTTTTTGTGTAAAAATTTTAGAATTTATCGGTGTTTTCCAAGTTTCTCATTAGTCTCAGAGTACTTGTAAATGAAGACTAATTTTTTAAGATTCTTGGTTTGATGCGGAGATTGTGCTTTAGTGTGTTATTGATATTGATTGATGAATGTTAAAAACTTAGTCTTGTAATTCCAGCAAGACCTTGTGCGCCAAACTCTTTAGCTGTTGATAAGTCGCCAGTTTGCATGCCACCTAATGCGTAGACTGGTAGGTTGCATACATCCACCCATTGTTGAAAAATGTCCCAGCCTAATGGCGTTGCATGTAGATGAGACTGTGTGGGGTTGACCGGTGACAGTGTGATAAAATCCACACCGATTTTTTCAGCTTGCGCTAATTCCTGTGGATTATGACAAGCGGCAGAGCACAGCATTGTGTTTGGAATAGGACGACTGGAAAGCTGCATTAATTCTCGTGATTTGAGATGAATGCCGTCAGCTGGAATATCAAGTGCTTCATCAAGAGGTCGGTTGATAATAAGTTGAGCTTGATGCGCGTGACACAGTGGTAAAATTGTGGCAACAAGTGCTGAGTATCGGCTGAAATCAAGCTGATCTGCTCGAAGTTGGATCAGACTAATACCATTTTTTACTGCATTTGATACACGTTCAACACAGTTTTTTTCATCAACGATAAGGTAATAATCCGGCAGTTTGAGCGATTGAATCAGTGATTTATTGGCAGCTGGAAATGCAAATTCAGAGAGTTGGTTTAAATTACACCAAATCATTTTTTGTTGTTCTTTTGGGGTTGGTGTGCCGTCAAAAGCAGTGATTTTCCACAGTTGAATATGGATGGATCGATCGGGATAATGGTGCGTGAGGGCTATTTTTTTATAGCCAGATTGAATGGAAATACCCACTTCTTCAAGCATTTCACGTTTGAGGGCCTGCCATGAGTTTTCATCGACTTCAACCTTGCCACCTGGAAATTCCCAAAAACTGCCCAGATGCGTATTTTGGTGACGTTGGGTGATTAACACCTGGTTTTTTGCATTGAAAATAGCGCCAACAACGATAGGTATAGGGGTAGAGTAGCTATTCATATGGTATAATCCGCGCCTTTGATTTAGCGTGTTGATAGTGAGATTTTTGTTTTGTACTCAATATGATAAAAAATAGTTAAAAAATCGATCTGTTTGCTGTAAAACCGGTCGATAGCCGATTTTTGTCCTAGTCGGACACTTTTTTTATTGCATTGGCTTTTGTCGCAAAATTCTCAAACTATAGTTATTAAATAGTGAGTTAGACACTATCATACAACGTGATTAACCTGCTTTCATTAAACAAAAGGTGATGTCCATGAAACAACTTGTGAATCCGCACGGCAGTGATCAGCTCAAGCCGTTATTATTAACTGGAGATGAGCTAGCAGCTGAAAAAAAACGTGCTGAAAATCTGCCAAAAATCCTGATGTCTTCACGTGAAGTGGGGGATTTAATCATGCTAGGTATTGGTGGTTTTACACCATTGACAGGTTTTATGGGTAAGCAAGATTGGCAGGGCGTGTGTGATCACATGCAGCTGAGTAATGGATTATTTTGGCCGATCCCCATCACGTTATCGGCGCAAAAAGCAGATATCAGCGAATTGAACATTAATAATGAAGTCGCATTAGTGGATGCAGCAACCCAAGAAATCATGGGAATTATGCAGCTTGAAGAAATCTATGAGATTGATAAAGCGCATGAATGTCGCGAAGTGTTTAAAACGACTGATTTGGAGCACCCTGGTGTGCAAATGGTGATGAATCAAGGTGATGTCAATTTGGCAGGTCCGGTCAAGGTTTTTTCACAAGGCGAATTTCCAAGTCGCTATCCCGGTGTGTATTTAACCCCGGAACAAACTCGCCAACAATTCATCGATAAAGGTTGGTATTCAGTGGCTGCATTTCAAACTCGAAACCCCATGCATCGCTCCCACGAACATTTAGTTAAATTGGCGTTGGAAATCTGTGATGGTGTCTTAGTGCATTCATTGTTAGGGCAACTAAAACCAGGCGATATTCCCGCAAAAGTGCGTCAACAATCAATTTCAACGTTGATCGATCATTATTTTGTAGCCAATACAGTATTGCAAGGGGGCTATCCACTGGATATGCGCTATGCCGGACCAAGAGAAGCACTATTGCATGCATTATTTCGACAAAATTATGGTTGTTCGCATTTGATTGTTGGACGAGATCATGCCGGTGTGGGTGAGTATTATGGCCCATTTGATGCGCAAAGTATTTTTGATGAAATCCCAGAAGATGCCTTAGAAACTAAGCCGCTAAAATTTGATTGGACCTTTTGGTGTCATCGTTGTGATGGTATGGCCTCGCTCAGAACGTGTCCTCACGATGCATCAGAACGTGTTTTGGTATCCGGGACTAAGCTACGCAAAGCACTATCAGAAGGTGGTGATGTAGAAGGGCACTTCAGTCGACCTGAGGTGTTAACTATTCTGCGTGAATATTATGCGTCACTCAAAGACAGTGAAAAAGTCGAAGTGAAACTCACTGGTCATTCAGCAAAATAGATTCATCGTATGTTGTTAAGCCCAAGAGAGCGTTATCAAAAAGCGATTGATGATCAGCTGATCACTGCCGATCCAGCGCAACGTTATGTGGTGGAAATGTTAGAAATCACCTATCAGCAATTGTTACAGCGTAGTCGTGCCAATAGAACGCGATTTCAATTTTGGCAGCGCAAACAAACGCCTATTTCTGGTTGTTACATTTGGGGTGATGTGGGTCGAGGAAAAACATTTTTAATGGATCTGTTTTATGACAGTCTGCCAGTGATGGAAAAAACACGCTGCCACTTTCATCGATTTATGCAGATGGTTCATGATCAGCTTTCAGAACTTAAACATGAGAAAAATCCACTAGAAATTATTGCCTCACGTCTTGCAAAATCGTCTCGTATTTTATGTTTCGATGAATTTTTTGTCACGGATATTGCTGATGCTATGTTGCTAGCAAATTTATTTTCAGGTTTGTTTGCGCGTGGTGTGACCTTGGTTGCTACATCAAATGTGGAGCCGATTCATCTGTATAAAAATGGATTGCAGCGCGAACGGTTTTTGCCAACCATTGATCTATTACAACAGTATACAAAAATTATCGAACTGGTTAGCCCAACGGATTATCGTCTTCGAACATTAACACACGCTGAAATTTATCACTCGCCCTTGGATGCTAAAGCTTACGAGCAACTTGAAAACTATTTTGCATCGTTGGCAACAGAAGTCATGGATGGAGTCAGCTCAATTGAGATTAATGGTCGTGATATCCATGTGAAAGCATTGAGTGATGACGTGGTTTGGTTTGAGTTTGCAGAATTGTGTGAAAAGCCATGTGGACAACGCGATTATATTGAATTAGCAGCTTTGTTTCATGCCGTGTTAATTAGCAATGTACCGCAATTTTCTGAAGGCAAAGATGATGCAGCAAGACGTTTCATCAATTTGGTGGATGTGTTTTATGATCGTAAAGTGAAATTGATTCTTGCTGCTGAAGTGTTGCTTGAAAATCTATATCAATCGGGTCGATTACAATTTGAATTTCAACGCACCCAAAGCCGACTCACCGAAATGCAGTCACAAGAGTATTTAGCATTAGGTCATGAAGCTTGAGAAATTAAAGTATCTAATTCATGGGGAGACTGCAATAATTGTTTATTTAATTCATGCCCAATGGATTGATAAAGTTCATCTATTTGAGGATTGTCAAATATAAGGTCATCATGAGTTATGTAATACAGTGCTCGTTTTCCATGGTGATACTCTGTTTCTTCACCACATTGGCGAAATTTGAAGCCTAAACCCAATAAGCGTTTTTCTAATTTGGTTTCAAATAGACCGAACACGTGAGCATGATTATAAATGTCAGTTATAGCTGACGCTCCAAGATAAAGTCCAAGACCAATAAAGGGAAAAAATCGTTTTTCTTCTTCATTGAAAGTAGTTGTTAGTGAGCTATCTGCAATGCCATTAGGGCTATCTTTTTCGCCTTTACGACGTCTGAATTGATTTGGAATAGCTAATCTTGATACTTCACTAAAATTACCTCTTTCTAACTTAGTATTATCAATAACATGTGGCCAAAGGTATTGTGATCCATGTGCTTCGAATGGTAGTTTGTTTTCAGGTGCATTGGGTGATGACGTGACAAGTCGTAGCGTTCCTGCATATTGATTACTGCGTCTATGTCGTAATAATAATGGAACAGAATAGTGATCAAATTCGTCAGTTTCCATCCGATCAGGATTGCTTGGCTCCCAACCCAGTTCTTCAGAATAGACTTGGTGACGAATTTTATATGACGCTTCTTTTAGCTCTTTTGTGTTTGCTAAAATGATTTCAAAATATTCATGAAAGTGTTCAGAAAGAGACATTGTTGACATTAGTTCATCCTTTTTTATCAGAGGCAGGAAACCACCAGGTAGACCGCTCTTATTAATTTATCTGAAAAATATAAATCATGAGTTGATTATGGTGTTGGTTGATGATGAACGCCATTAATAACAGATGAAGTGAATTGGTTTTCAGATGAATGAAATTTCATTCAATTGATTAGATGCACAGTGTGTCTGCAAAATAAGACCATTGCATTAAAACTACAACGATAAAAATGGTTAAAAATCTCCATATTTTCGTTGCAAAATTGGTCAATAACTTGTTATTACCTGCATTTTGCGCCTTAATC
>JAUIKI010000070.1 GCA_030430875.1 Gammaproteobacteria bacterium
ATAGTCTTCATCGGGGGATGGCCTGGATTCAGCATTAATATCAACAAAAGCCCAACCTGAATACGCAAAATGGATGGGGCCAGTTGAAAGCTTTGCAATAGGATCATCAACCTGCATTTTTTCTATGAAGCTTTTTGCATCCTGCATGCCAATAACATGGGCAATATCAAACAAAAAATTTCGGCCAATTTGGATAGCTTGGTCATGTCCACGATCAGCATAAAGTGATTGAAAAACATGAAAAAAATCATATGACAACGCCGAAGCACGCACTAAAATATAACGCTGACCACTAATTTCAATAGTGCCTTTTGTTGGATCTGTTTTTATTCCCTTAAAATACTCTTGAACAATTTTCTGCGCATTATCAAAAATTTCTGCAAATTGTTCAGGAACTGCAACAGTTGCACCTTTAACTGCATGAAATGGTTTCTTACGAAGAATTATATTCTCACGTTCAAGTTCAGCAATACGATGTTTGAGCTGCTCTATTTCATCCATATGCACTTATCATTGTTTTAGCATTGAACTACACCTATATCTTCTAAGTATAGTCAAATTTGGCGTAATGCTTTGATTGACAACTAAATGTCTATAAAAATTCAAAAAAATCAGATCGTTAGCAAATAAAATAAAAAATAAGCTAAGCTTAGATAAGACGAAAACAGAAAATATACCTATCTTATGCAAGGCAAAAAAATCTTGAAAATTGCCTCAAAACTTCCTGTGCAATTTTACAGCTACTTTCTTGCTGTCTATTTGATGTTGCTCTGCCAAACATTAAACGCCACAGAAATCCTTCTAACAGAACATGAAGATCGAATTTCACTTGACGGAAAAATAGGATACTTTATTGATTTTAAAAGAGATTTCCCTGAACAGGGTATTATAAACAAAACCCATCTTCCACGCTTCAACATGGCAAAATCTGCCACTTTAAGCTTCAAAGAAATTGATACTCCCATTTGGATTAAAATTGAACTTAACAACCCAACTAAAGAACCAATACCACTCACCATTGCCATCAATTATTCATGGATTAGCCATATTGAGTTTTATGACATAGATTCAAGTGGAGTAAATAAAACACTCACTGGTGTTAACTATCCACATAGCTTGAGACCCATTGATCATCGCTCATATATTTTTCCAATTGAAATCCCCCCTCAAAATACGAAAACACTACTGTTTCACATCAAAAGTAAATTCTTTATTCGCCTACCTTTCTCTATCAGCAAACCTGAAGCATTCATTCATGATGATCAAATTGCTAACTTAGTCATTGGTAGTTATTTTGGCATCATGTTAGTTATGTTTTTATACAACTTTTTTCTGTGGATCACTATACGTGACATTGCCTATTTTTATTATATAGCAATGATTTTCACCTCAGCTGCGTACCAATTAAATCATACTGGGCTGTCATCAGTGCTAATGCCAAATGCAATGTGGTGGAATCAATATGGACCAATGATTTCAACACCACTAATCGTTGTCTTCATTGTGCAGTTTGGACGAAAATTCTTAAACATGCGCGGCATAATGCCCCGATTTGATCGATTCATGGGGACAATTATCTGGATTCCAATCATCCTCACAACCATCGCACTAACCCCTTACCACATCTACGCACAAAAAATAGTTGCTTTTTTCAACTTAACCATCGCTTTTGCACAGCTTGGTTTTGGGATACTAGCTTATCGCAATGGGTACAAGCCTGCAGCTTATTATATTACTGCATACATTTCTTTTATCAGTTTTACTGTGTTCATTCCTCTTTATGTGCTGGGTGTTGTACCTTACTCAGGACTAGTTCATTGGAGCTTCCAAATTGGCAGCGGACTAGAGACAGTATTACTTTCATTAGCACTTGCTGATCGAATCAATACACTAAAACGTGAAAAATTTGAATCCGTGCGTCAAATAGCTGAGGCTAATGCTAAATCTGAAGCCAAAAGTGACTTCTTGGCCAAAATGAGTCATGAAATCAGAACCCCCATGAATGGTGTACTTGGCATGGCAACCTTGCTAAACACAACAAAACTTAATGCGACTCAAAAGCTCTATACAACCACTATCCAAAATTCTGGCAAAGCGCTATTAAATGTCATTAATGATGTATTGGATTTATCTAAAATAGAAGCAAAAAAAATTAAACTTGAAAATATCCCATTCAATCTCGCTGATATTATAGATGAGTGTAGTTCCATCTTTGCTGGATCAGCTTCTGAAAAGCATGTTATCTTTTTATGCTCAACAAAAGATAACGTTCCTAATGCGTTAATTGGTGATCCAGCAAGGCTTCGACAAATCCTTTTAAATCTCCTAAGCAATGCATTCAAGTTCACAAACCATGGATCAATCACATTGACCATTGCGCCTGAAGATCAAAATGATCAGCAAACTACTCTAAAATTCACGGTGAAAGATACCGGTATAGGCATTGAACCTGCGGTTCAAAAACAACTATTTCAATCATTCACTCAGGCTGACAGTTCAATCACGCGACGTTATGGCGGAACAGGACTTGGCCTCACCATTGCAAAACAACTTTCTTCACTCATGCAAGGAAAAATTGGCGTTGAAAGCATTCCAAATCATGGATCAAAATTTTGGTTCACAGCCAATTTCATGAAACAACAAATCTCTGAAAAAACCACTAAAGAATCACTAAAATCTGTTCATGCAATTTTAATCACAACATCTCAAGAATTACAAAATTTCATTGAACAACATGCTAATCGATGGGAAATTCACCTAACAATTATCAATAATCTAAAACCCTTCGAATTTAACGAAAAATTATCCTCCTCTCCAACATTATTAATCGTTGACTACGACCTGATGGAGGCAATGAACCAAATACTGAAAACACACCTAGAACACACCAAAGATATACCTATTTTATTTATTCAAAATTTTCATAGGGAAGAACCACCAGAAATCAATGATAATGCGTATTTACTTCAGCCACCAATTACAACACAAAAATTTTGGGAAAAATTAAACGCCATCATTACAGACAAACCAAATACTAAGGAAAAAAACTCACCCATATTTTGCATAAAAAATCCAAAAAATAAAAACATCCTAATTGCCGAAGACAATCAAGTTAACCAAATTGTTATAAAAGGGTTACTCAAAAAATTAGGACTAAATCCGACCATTGTTATTAATGGCAAAGAAGCTGTAGAGCTATACCAAAAAAAACCAATATTTTCTGTGATACTGATGGATTGTGAAATGCCAATTTTAGACGGTTACTCAGCAACTCAAAAAATTCGGGAATTTGAGCGTGAAAATAAGCTGGAGCCTACGCCAATCATTGCATTAACTGCACATGCTTTGCAGGAACATCGTGAAAAAAGCCTACAATCTGGAATGAATGCTCATTTAAGCAAACCGATTATTGCTAATGAGCTAATTAAAACGTTATCGACCTGGATGAATTAGAAGCAAGCTCCTAAGCTGGTAGTACAAACTAAGAAAAAGTAGATTAACATGAAAATGCAAGAATATAGCAACAAATCATATAAAACCAAATGTTTCGTCGATGCACTTAATGAAAACGGGGAATATTAATCAATACATACCATGAAAAATCGCGATCAATGGATGATTCTTAGCAAAATATTTAGGCAAACTTTCATGCTAGGCCTGGCTGTTTCTTGCTTATTAATACAACATACTTTTGCTGAAACGTTGGTACTAGAAAAAGAAAAAAATTACTACTCACTCGAAAACAAAGTTGAATATTTAATTGACAGAACTCATAGCCTAACCATAAATGACCTTATTTCAGATCAAAAAGAACTCACATTTCAGACAATCCAAAACACCATCCTGAATTTTGACGTAGCCAATACACCAATTTGGTTAAAAATCACCATTGAAAATCCACTAGTTATCTCAAAAGAGCTAGTGATACAAATTGAATATGCCTGGATAAGTCATCTAGAGCTTTATAAAAAAGTAAATGGAGCGATTCAGCTCACAACTACTGGGGTTGATTATCCGAATGCAACCAAGCCTATTGAAAGCAGATCGTATACATTTCCAATAGACCTCCAAGCAAAATCTGAACAAACATTTTATATTAAAGTAACCAATCGTTACCTGACTCGCATGCCTATTTCAGTATCAACTAAAAAAACATTTATTCACAATGAGCGAATCATTAATATTATTTCAGGAGTTTACTATGGCTTGATGATAGCCATGTTTATCTACAATTTATTTTTATTTATCACCACCAAAGATATTGCTTACTTTTTTTATATTGGCTCTATTTTCTTCTCAGTATCCTATCAAGCTGCCCATGGAGCCATCTATTCAATTGTTTTCCCCGCAGCTATTTGGTGGAATCAAAATGCCATTCTAATTTCTGCTCCTATGATATTGGTTTTTATGATTCAATTTGGTCGATCTTTTTTGCACACTAAAAGCAGGTTGCCAAAATTTGATCGATTCATGGTTGTCACTCTAATCATTTCAGCAATATTTATGGCTTTTTCGCTCACACCATATGGAGCACTTGCACAAAAGGCAATTGCATTATTTGCACTCGCGACCATTCTATCTCAACTAACTGCTGGCATATTGGTTTATCGACAAGGTTACAAACCAGCTATTTACTATATATTGGCTTATTCCGCTTTCGTTAGTTTTTCTACGATTGTACCTGCTTCAGTTTTAGGGATTATTCCCTATAGTCCATTTGTTGCTTGGACTTATCAAATTGGCAGTGGGTTGGAAACCATGCTACTTTCTTTAGCGCTTGCTGATCGAATTAACACATTGAAACGTGAAAAATTTGAGTCACTCAAAAAAGTTACAGAAGCAACCGCAAAGTCAGAAGCTAAAAGTGATTTCTTGGCTAAAATGAGTCATGAAATTCGAACGCCCATGAATGGGGTATTGGGTATGACAATGCTGCTCAATGCTACAAAACTTAACTCAACTCAAAAATACTATACCAAAACCATTCAAAATTCTGGGAAAGCTCTACTTAATGTTATTAATGACATTCTTGATCTCTCAAAAATAGAAGCAAAAAAAATTGCACTAGAGAAAATCACCTTTAAACTATCTGACATTATTGATGAATGTGCATCAATCTTTACCAGCACTGCATTTGAAAAAAACATTCTGTTTTTTTGTAACACCAAGCCAAACACTCCTAATTCACTCATTGGTGATCCAGCAAGACTCAGGCAAATCATTCTAAATCTTTTAAGCAATGCATTTAAGTTTACCGACAAAGGTGTAATCACCTTAACCATTGACATAAAATCTAATCACACTGACAAAACAGTCCTATTATTCACTGTTCAAGATAGTGGAATAGGAATTGATCCCATTGTCAAAAAACAATTATTTCAGTCTTTCACTCAAGCTGATAGCTCGATCACACGACGCTATGGCGGCACAGGTCTTGGTTTGACAATTGCCAAACAACTCACTGAGCTCATGCAGGGGGAAATCGGTATTGAGAGCATTCCTAATCATGGCTCAAAATTTTGGTTTACCGCACATTTCTTGAAAGACAAAGCACCAAAAAAATCGTTAAAAAACACGCTGGAACATACTCATCTAACGCTTATGACGCATTCTCTGCCACTTAAAAACTTCATTAGTGAACATGCTCGTTATTGGGGCATGGAAATGATGCAAACATTAGATTTCAGCAAATCCACTCCATTGCTCTTTCCTGCAGACACTAAAGAAAAAACCTTAATTCTTATTGACATGGATTCTACTCCTATTGAGAACGAATTATTAGAAGACCTGATTGAAAAGAATAGTCACGTCAAACTATTATTATTGACGAAACAACATGACATTCAACATTTAGGGTTATCGAAAAAAATGCAATCCTACCTTACTCAAACACCAACAACCAGTCATCAACTCTATCAAATAGTGCAATCACTCATTGCCAAAAGCAAGCTCACCAAATCATTTAACCAACTTAGTGATCATTATCCCGCCTATTTTAAACAACTATCAATTCTCATTGCCGAAGACAATCCAGTTAACCAGATTGTTATTCAAGGCATGCTACGAAAATTGCACGTCAATTCAACTGTGGTGGAAAATGGTCAGCAAGCATTAGAAATATTTCAACAACAAAAGAATTATGATTTAGTTTTCATGGATTGCGAAATGCCAATAATGGACGGCTATACTGCCACAAAAAAGATTCGAGAATTTGAGAAAAACCATTCAAAACATGCAACTCCCATCATCGCTCTATCAGCGCATGCTATGCAAGAGCATCGAGAAAAAAGCATGACCAGCGGAATGGATGATCATTTGTCTAAACCTATTGATATTGAAGAGCTCATTGAAACTATAAAAAAATGGATTTCTAACCGATCAAATCAAGCCTAAATCTAGATTATCTCAATACAAAATAAGGCATTCCTGCTAAAATCAGCGTTATTTGAGACCTTCGCACTAAAAAACAATGAAGAAAAAGTCAGGATGATATCATGACAAAACAACGTAAATTTTGGGGCTGGGGTTATGAAAACACCTCAATTGATGAAAGATTTCTTAATCGCATCCGACAGTTTATTACAATGGCATTTGGTGTTGATAGCCTTGTAAAAATCACCCCTCCTACTCTTGAATCGCTAAAACTATCAAAACCAACATTTCAACTGGATACAACGCTACAACACTTTTGCCAAGCAGATATTTTCAGCCGTGTTAGTCACAGCTATGGCAAATCATTTCGTGACGTTTGGCGTGCACTACATGGTCAATTTGAAAGCCCACCAGACTATGTCGCTTACCCTAAGAATGAACAACAAATTTTAGAACTGATTGCCTTTGCTAAACAACATCAAATCGCCTTGATTCCTTATGGTGGTGGATCAAGCGTGGTCGGTGGTGTTGAACCGACTTTCAATCAAAGCTATCAAGGCAGCATTAGTGTGGATATGCAACATTTTAATCAATTACTTGAAATTGATCCCATTTCACAATGCGCTCATTTTCAAGCAGGAATTTATGGCCCGGCATTAGAAGCACAATTAAAACCACATGGCTTTACTTTGCGCCATTTTCCGCAAAGCTTTCCCTGGTCTACGGTCGGCGGCTGGGTGGCCACGCGTTCCGGCGGGCACTACGCGACGAACCACACGCACATCGACGATTTCGTCGAATCCACGCGCATGCTGTC
>JAUIKI010000071.1 GCA_030430875.1 Gammaproteobacteria bacterium
TGATGCAAAACGTGGTGCTCAGTTTAAATTACGCAGTATCCCATCACTGGAATATGGCATGTCGCCGTTGGAAATTTGGTGTAACGAAGCGCAGGAACGCTACGTGATTGCAATTGAGATCTCTGCTCTGGAACAATTTAAAGCAATTTGTCGTCGAGAACGATGTCCTTTTGCAGTAGTGGGTGATGTGCTAGATGAAGCGACATTAACGGTTCACGATGAGCAATTCGACAACCATCCCGTTGATATCCCCATGGGATTATTATTTGCCAACACGCCCAAGTTAACGCGACAATTTAACCGTTTTGTCGACACTAGCGTTGATTCTCAGGGTCCACTATCATCAGATAACTTTGAAGTAGTTGTCAGAAACATATTAAGTTTTCCAGCGGTTGCTAGTAAATTATTTTTAATTACCATTGGCGATCGTTCAGTGACAGGCTTGGTTGCGCGTGATCAGTTAGTCGGACCGTGGCAAGTCCCTGTAGCAGATGTCGCAGTGACTGCTACATCGTTCAATGATTATGTGGGTGAAGCCATGGCTGTGGGTGAGCGACCACCTATTGCCTTATTAAACCCAGCTGCTTCAGCACGCATGGCTGTTGGTGAAGCAATCACAAATATTGCTGCTGCAAAAATCAAACAGTTATCAGATGTTAAGCTTTCTGCCAATTGGATGGCGTCTCCTAATGATTTACATGAGAATCAAGCGCTCTATGATGCTGTCTATGCAGTTGGTATGGAGCTTTGTCCAACGTTGGGGTTGACTATTCCTGTTGGTAAAGATTCATTATCAATGAAAACCAAATGGCAAGATGGAGCTGAGACTCAGGAGGTTATTTCTCCGTTGTCTGTCGTGATTACAGCTGCTGCACCTGTTCAAGATATACGTAAAACATTAACGCCGCAATTGCAGCTTGATCAAGGCAAGACAGAATTATTCTTAATTGATTTAGGGCTTAAAAAAAATCGGCTTGGTGGCTCTGTATTGCTGCAAACTCAGAAAAAGATAGGTCACATCACACCCGATGTTGATGATGCAGAAAAATTAAAACAGTTTTTTAGATTCATTCAGGTTTTAAATACACACAATTTATTGCTGGCCTATCACGATCGTTCAGATGGTGGGTTGTTTGTCAGTTTATGTGAAATGGCATTTTCTGGAAATTGTGGTTTGAATATTGCGCTAGATTCGTTACTCGTTGACAAATCACAGCTATTGTCTGCACTTTTTAATGAAGAGCTTGGTGCAGTAATTCAAGTGTCGAGAGACAATATAATGGATGTTAAAGAGTTAGCTGATCAGTTTGGCCTAAGTGATGCAATGACGCCACTTGGACATCCAAGCACTGAGAATACAAAACTTAACATTAATTATGACTGCCAATCCATTGCTGATTTTCATCTCGAACAATTGCTTACTTATTGGAGCGAGCCTTCTTATCAAATACAACGCATGCGCGACAATCCACAGTGTGCCGATGCAGAATTTGATTATGTAACAAAGCAAACCTCTCGACTCGGTCTAAATGAGTTGGTTCAACTTACGTTTGATTGTAATGATGACATTTCAATGCCATACATTAATAAGACGCGGCCCAAAGTGGCGATTTTGCGTGAACAGGGCGTCAATGGCCATATTGAAATGGCAGCTGCATTTGATCGTGCAAAGTTTGATTGCGTTGACGTGCACATGACCGATTTGTTAACTGAGTCAGTTGATTTGGCTGAGTTTAAAGGCTTGGCCGTTTGTGGTGGATTCTCTTATGGTGATGTGCTGGGTGCAGGTGGTGGTTGGGCAAAAACAATTTTATTTAACAATCAATTACGCGATCAATTCTCACAATTTTTTCAACGCCAAGATACTTTTACATTAGGTGTTTGTAATGGTTGCCAAATGCTTTCTCAATTGCAGTCATTAATTCCTGGTACAGATTTTTGGCCACGTTTTGTGCGTAATACATCTGAACAATTTGAAGCACGATTTAGTTTAGTTGAAATTCTTGATTCACCATCAATTTTGCTGCAAGGAATGGCAGGTTCAAGATTACCAATTACATGTGCGCATGGAGAAGGGCGTGTGGAATTTTTATCTGAAAACAATCAACAATCACTATTAGCATCACAATTAGTTTCCATGGCATTTATTGATCATACCGGTGAATCAACTGAACAGTATCCTGAAAACCCCAATGGTTCTGTGCAAGGAATGACTGGTTTTACGTCGATAGATGGCCGGGTAACTATTATGATGCCTCATCCTGAGCGCGTGTTTCGCACAGTGCAGCATTCATGGCATCCTAGCACTTGGCAAGAAGATGCGCCATGGATTAGGCTGTTTCGTAATGCGCGTCGTTGGGTAAATTAAGTGAAACGATATTGGAGAATTTATGTATAAATGTTGGTTTTATGTGCCTGAATCTCATCTTGAAGCTGTTAAAGAGGCACTTTTTTCAATTGGTGCAGGGAAAATGGGTCAGTATGATCATTGCAGCTGGCAAACCAAAGGCATAGGTCAGTTTCGTCCGCTTGAAGGAAGCAAAGCCTTTGTTGGTGAGTTAAATAAAATCACACAAGTTGATGAGTATAAAGTTGAAATGGTTTGTGAAGATTGGTTGATATCCCAAATAATAGCTGAATTGAGAGCAACGCATCCTTATGAAGAGCCAGCGTTTGATGCCTGGAAGTTAGAAGACTATTAATGCAATGGTCTCTAATACTGAGTGATGGTCGATCGAGATAAAATATCACTATGTTCTCTGGTGAAAACTATGACTTGAACCGCTTAATGTCTTTGGTTCGTAATGGAAACTCATTGAGTTTTCGATCAGAAAAATAAAATTTTAACGTTTCTTTCACCGTTGGAAATGCAATATCCTCCCATGGAATATCTTTTTCAGCAAATAAAGCAACGTCTAGACTTTCTTGTCCAGCATAAAAATCTAGATCTATGAGGGTTGCACGATAAAACAAATGTACTTGGTTGATGTGAGCAACATTTATTAATGTATATAGCTCTTGGATATCAATCTTAGCATTGGCTTCCTCGGTTGTTTCTCGGATGGCTGCCTCCAGTGTAGTTTCATCATTTTCCATGAATCCTGCAGGCAAAGTCCAGTAGCCAAGCTGTGGTTCAATTGCACGTTTGCATAATAAAACTTTGTTATCATAGGTGGGCAGTGATCCAGCAACAATACGTGGATTTTGATAATGAATAACGGAACATTGTCCGCAGACAAAGCGTTCGCGATTGTCTCCTTCTGGAATGATGAGGCCGACAGAGTGCCCACATTGACTACAATATTTCATATCACTATCTTCTTTAAAATGGTCAATTCCAATGATGGTAGAATACTATCATATTTTAGCAGTTAGACAGATGGCTTTAACTGCAAAGGTTACAACTTACTAAATTTTAGCACATTGGTTGATGTTTCCTCTGTCTGATTTCAGATAAGTCATGATATGAATTATTATTCTTCTGGGTACGTTGCATTTCACTCCTCTTTTTGTAATAGTTTAAGAAGATATAATTTTTTTAATACACCAGAAAGTAACATTGATGAATGACCAGCGTATTATTACGATGATAACCAAGCGTCTCGAGGACTACCAACCTCGAATATTGCCAATGGAAATGCCATTAGCAAGTGTGTTAATTCCATTGCATTTAACAGAAAATTCTTTAAATATCATTTTAACAGTGCGTTCGAAATCGCTTACCACACATAGAGGTCAGGTTGCCTTTCCAGGTGGAAAATGTGATAAGCAAGATGAAAACTTACAAGCCACCGCGCTTCGTGAAAGCCAAGAAGAGATTGATCTTTCACCACTGCGTGTGAAAATATTAGGCCAAACAGATCAAGTGATTTCTCGCTATGGATTTAAAGTGACACCTTTTGTGGGTTTGATCGAAGGCGAGTTAACATTAAAAGCAGAGCCGGCTGAATTGGATGCAATTTTTCATGTGCCATTGAATTATTTTTTGGATAAAAACAATATGTCGATCGATGAATTATCTTATGTGGGTGGTACATGGGCTGCGCCACGTTATTGTTTTCAAGGGTATGACATTTGGGGTTTGACTGCTTGGATGATAGCTGATTTCCTTAATGCAACATTGGATGCAGATATTCCAGTCCGTATGCCGGCGTTTAGATAACAGATGTTGTAATTAGTAATACTGTGGTTATAAAAAATAGTCTTACCAGAAAAATAAACATTATTTTTTTGGTAATTAATGCATTGAAATTTAAATTAATGGGTCCAAAGTGTAGACCACGACAGGAGAAATAAATGAAAAATTATCGCATAGTAATTCTGGCCGGCTTGATTTCATTAATGTTAGGTTGTCAGATGACAGACTCACCAACAACCATTGCTGAAAAATTTTGGGAGGGAGTGGTGACTCATAACCTTGAACAATCCAAGCAGTTAAGTACTCATGATAGCTATGGGCTATTAAAAAAACTACCCAATCTCCCTGAAGATTTAGTTATTAGTTTTGGGGATGAAGTGATTACTGATAACAAGGCTCGAGTTGAAACTATTTTATCATGGAGCACACAGGTTGATGAAGAAAGTACGACACAGTCCATTCAATTACAAACTAACTTAGTGAATGTTGAAAATGTTTGGAAGGTTGACGTTGATGATACGATGACAGCATTGCTTGCAGCGCCACTTGGGCAATCATTTGTCGATATAAAAGAAGAGTTAGGTAAGGCGTTGATGGAAGGATCTGACCTTTTTAAAGAGTTAATTGAAGAAGGTGCGAAAGAGCTTGGTAAGACAATGTCTGATGGTTTGAAAGAATTCAATAAGCAAATGCAAGAGATGTTGGATGAGTTGAAAAAAGAGCATGAACAAGAGCAAAGACAACCAAAACCAAATACAGAGGGTGAGTTAATTTAGGTTAATTTTTCAGTGGCGATTGGCCTTTTTCAAAATGCAAAATGGCGAGATAAGGCGTTATAATAAAAAATGCTTCATTGCTAGTTTGGGAAAAAAGCACAACATAAATCGTGTCGGGAACGAGGTTATTAATGGGTATATCTTTGTTGTAAAAAACATCGTAGACAAATTCAACCTGGAGAATGTCATGAGCATCTTCTTGTGAAAAATGATAGTTGCGACCTGACATAGACAGCAATAATTTTTTGTCAAACTGACTCTGCAGTTGTTGAAAAAAATCTTTTTTCCCTTTAGAAAAAATAGGCCAGTCTTTCTCAAAGCGAGAGGACCACCCTTGATAAAAATCGAACGGTAGTTTGTCGAGATAAAGTGTTTTTTTACCTAGAGCAACACCGGTGCCACTATAGGATGCAATCGTTGTACTCCCATAAATTTGAGCTGCAACTCGTGAATCAGCGGAAGCGAATTGCGAAGGCCTTGTAGTTTTATCTAACCAAACAATATCAAAAGGATATTTCTTGAGATAGTAGTGGTCAGTTTCTGAGCAAACGGATTTGCCATTTTGCACAATGACAAAAGGAATACCTGGTCGACACTGTATGTAGAAATTTCAGCGCTAAAAGCGACTGATGAAAAGACAAAATTAGCACTAAAAAGGATAGCGAATAAAATTTTTTGCATGATGGCTGTTTTAACCCCATGGTTTGTTATACTCTTGGGCATAAATACATTCTCAAAAGGACGATCTTATGGCTGTTATCGAAGAAAAACAACCAGCTCAAAAAACACAACAAGCACCTCGCATGAAGTCAGACGAACCAGCTCCTTATTCTGCTGAAAAACAAGCACTAAATCAATGTCGATATACCCCTGAGAAAAAAGGTCATTATGAATCTTATTTTTTAAGGGCAAATCATCCAACTGAATCTCGAGCATTTTGGATTCGATATACCATTTTTTCTCCCAAAGACAAATCACAAGCAGCTTTGGGTGAAATTTGGGCGATTTATTTTGATAAAGCAAAAGGAATCACTGCAGTGAAGCAAGAGCTTCCTCTTGAGCAATGTCAATTTAACAAAGAACCGGTAAACGTCAAGATTTCAGCGTCGACATTAGTTCCTGGCAAACTATCAGGACAGATTGATTTTGACAGCAAAAAAATTGCGTGGCAGTTGAGCTATGATTGTAATAATAAGCCTGTTTTATTGGTTCCAACAAACTATTTGGAAAGACCTTTCCCGAAAGCTAAAGTAGTTTGCGCCAATCCAAATGCAATATTTTCGGGTGAATTGATTGTGAATGGTGAAACCATTTCAATTGATGGTTGGATGGGTAGTGAAAATCATAATTGGGGAGAAAAACACACGGATTGTTACGCCTGGACACAAGTCGCTGGATTTGATAATGATCCCGATGCATTTTTTGAATGTGCGACAGCTAAAATTCGTATTGGACCTTTTCAAACCCCTTGGATGACACCGATGGTGCTTCGTGTGCAAGGCCAAGATTATTACTTAAATGGTTTGCTGCAATGTGTGAAAGCCAAAGGGAAATTTGAATTATTTAAATTACTTTTTGATAGCCGTGCTAATGGTGTTCGAATTCATGGTGAGGTTGTTGGAAATAGAGAAGACTTCGTTGGATTGACTTATTTTAATCCGCCAGGTGGTTCGCACACTTGCTTAAATTCAAAATTATCTTCTTGCCAAGTGACGCTAGAAAGAGACGGACAAGAACCGTTGGTACTTTATACGAAACATCGCGCCGCACTGGAAATTATTTCGCCAAGAAAAGACCATGGTGTTATTGAGGCTGTGTAGTTCAGTTGTTTTATAATTGTCACTTTGGTTGGTCAATAAAGCAGCGTTTTATTATTTTATTGACCTGACTATCTCGCCGTATCTACCATCAAGCATTAACTCCGCCAGCGTTTTAAAACCATAACATTTTGAATGCATTGATTTTTTATTGATAATTTTGGCAACCCACTAAAAAATGTGGTTTTTTGATGGGACTCTTTTTAGCGAGCCCCCTTTTTGTGGGGTTTATCCGTGAGTGAAAATATTGTGCAATGGTTAAGTCAAAGCATGCTTTTAATCTGTTATGGCTTCAATGTAATCTGTTTTGTAGGACATCTCTCACAGCAGATTCAGCGAAAGCTTACATTTTTATCAGGATGACTTTGGCAGTATAACGAATCGAATTTGCACAATGGGTTTGTGTCTTTGTCTGTCTGG
>JAUIKI010000072.1 GCA_030430875.1 Gammaproteobacteria bacterium
AAAACATTGACTGGAAAGACAATCACGTTGGAGGTGGAGTCGTCTGATTTAGTCTATTCTGTAAAACAAAAAATACAAGATAAAGAAGGTATTTCGCCCGACCAGCAAGTGTTGATGTTTTATGGCCAAGAGTTGCGTGACAGCGTAACTTTGGAAGGCTATCGCATCATGGAAAATGATGAAATAAGTTTATTTTTTCCCACGCCAAGAGGTCGTTAAATTAATAGGATCAGTCAGATGGCATCAAGTTTAGACGCCTGAATTTTTTCTTCGCTATAAAAAACCCATACCCATGTGCAGAGTTTATTGGGTATGGGTTTAACTTTTTATCTTTCTCTTTGCTCCTTCAAGATCTCACCATAAACTGTATCGTTTCTGACAGATAGTTGAAAAAATTGTTATAAATTAACAATTGTAATGATCTTCATCTGTTAGTTATAAGTCTGACGTTCTCAAACTGGTTGTCAATGATCCACAGTCTGTACTATGATGTTGTTCTTTAAATGTATTGTTAAATTGTTACATAATGATAAGCAGAGTCAATCAACGGTCAACTATTGTTTTTACCCTTGCTGCGCTGGTTGTGATTTGTGCTGGCATCAAAGTTGCGCAGCCATTAGTGGTGCCGTGTTTGTTAGCCATTTTTATCACAATGTTGTGCACGCCACTTATGTTGCAATTGCAGCGATTAAACGTGCCGATTCCCATTGCTGTAGTTTTGATTGTAATTGTCTTATTGCTAGGGTTTGTCGTTTTTATGTTGCTGTTTGGCAGTGTGTTTAATGCATTTTTGAATGACCTCCCCGAGCTACAAAAACAATTAGAAGATAAAACTCAACATATTTTGGAAGCCTTGAGTGCCAGAGGTTTTGCAATTAATCAAAGTGATGTTTGGCAATACCTCAATCCATCATCAGCAATGCGGTTAGTTTCTGATTTGATGAGTGCGTTGAGTGGAGCACTTGCCAACATATTTTTTATTTTTCTAACCGTCATATTGATTCTATTAGAAATTCCTCAATTTGCAGGTAAGCTCAAACAAGCATCTGCAAATCCAAAAGAAATGACTGTGCGCTGGCAGCGCATTTTGGCACATACAAATCATTATGTGATTATTAAAACACTCTTAAGTATTTTGACCGGAATATTAGTCAGCGTATGGCTTTATATCATTGATGTTGATCACCCAATGCTCTGGGGGCTTTTTGCTTTTTTGTTAAATTACATACCAAATATTGGCTCAATTCTCTCTGCGATTCCTGCAGCATTGTTGGGTTTGTTGGATCAAGGTTTTATGGGGGTGTTTCTGGTGATAAGCGGTTATGCCGTCATTAATATTGTGATTGGAAATTTCTTGGAGCCTAAGTTAATGGGGCGAACATTAGGTCTATCAACGCTGATTGTATTTTTGTCATTAGTTTTTTGGGGCTGGTTGTTGGGCCCAGTTGGAATGTTGCTTTCTGCTCCAATGACAATGGTATTGAAAATTATTTTGAGTAGTCGTGATCAAACCCGTTGGTTGGCAGTGTGGTTGGGTAGTGATGCCTATTATATGACAAATGATGAGAAACAAAATAAATGAACCCACGTTTTAATAAGTTAGACCACACCTTGCAATTTTTTAGAGCATCGCTTAAGAATCCATTGATGATTGGTGCGGTTCTTCCAAGCTCAAAACGTTTGGCTAATGCAATGGTGAAAAATTTAACATTAAGTGCTGATGATTCAGTGATTGAATTTGGTCCAGGTACAGGGTCATTGACAGATGCAATTGCTAAAACTCTTTCAAATGATTCGCAATATTTAGGTATTGAGCTTGAAGAGAAATTTATTTTTTTATTGAAGCAGCGCTTTCCTGAGCTATTCTTCAAGCATGGTTCTGCAGAAAATACGCAGCATTATTGTGACGAAATGAATATGTTGTCAGTTAAGGCAATTATTTCTGCGTTGCCCTTTGCTAGCTTACCGAAAGATGTACAAATGCGCATCATTCATAGTATAGAAAAAGTATTGGTAAAGCCGGGTTCGATGTTTCGAACATTTCAATACGCGCATGCCTATAAGTTTCCCAATGCGATAAATTTTCGAGAGCGGATGAATCATATTTTTGGACCTTGTCATCGTAGTCCGCTTTTAGTAGCAAATGTTCCACCGGCCTATGTGCTAACATGGAACCGTTAATTGAGATATTAAATGTATCAACGCTATAACTCCAGAGCTCCCAATTCATTCCGACCGACAGTAGTTAAGCAGCTATTGATGCTTAATATTGGCGTTTTCATTATTTCAATATTTTTGCCAGTGCAGATAATTAGCTTGTCACCCGGGTATGCAATCCAAGTTAACATGCTAGATAGTTGGTTTGCATTATGGCCAATTAGCTTGCCTGAGGGTTTTTCACGGTTTCTAGGCAATGGAGAATTACCATTTTTTCAAATTTGGCAAATTGTGACCTACAGCTTTTTGCATGGCGGTGATGCGCATTTATTTTTTAATATGGTTGCACTTTTGATGTTTGGCGTTCAAATTGAGCAGTTATGGGGTGCAAAACGCTTTGCTGTATATTACTTTACGTGCGTGATTGGTGCAGCTTTAGTGCAGTTAATCGCCGTTGGAATTCCTGATTCTATCGGTGGATATGTGCCAACAGTTGGTGCCTCTGGAGGTGTGTTTGGTGTCTTATTAGCCTTTGGCATGATGTTTCCCAATCAACGTTTGTTTTTATTGTTTACTCCCATTTTTGTCAAAGCCAAGTGGGTTGTGATTGGATATGGGTTATTAGAACTCACACTTGGTGTTACTAATACACAAAGCATGGTTGCGCATTTTGCTCACCTAGGTGGTATGTTGTTTGGATTTCTATTAATTCAATATTGGCGTGGACGATTCCCATTTCGGTAATCCTTGGTTTGCAATTTATCTTTTATTATTGTGAATATAGCAGGCGATAAACCGAAATTTTTGTAATAATCCCCTAGTTTCCGTTGTAAAAAAAGCATTAAGCTCTGAGTGATTTCCTCTAGTTGATATGTTTAAATTCAGGTATGAATTGCTTTGATTTAGATAGATAAGATAGTCTTGATAAAGGGGATAGTCAGTTTGCGTTTTTGCTGAAGGGTTGCGTGCGTTAGTCGTTCGAGTAATGAGAAAAGTTGTTTCGTATCTCGTTTGGTATGAGTTAATAAATAGTTTGCGCAATCATTGGGTAATGTCATTCCTTCTTGTGTTGCGCGTAGTTGCAATGCAATAATTTTTTGCTCGTCGGTTAATGTTTGTAGTTGGAATGTTAATCCATGGTTTAATCGAGATTGTAAATCCGCTAAGTTGATGTGCATTGCCATAGGCGAAACTGCTGCTGAAACAATGAGTTTAGTGTGATTAAGTTGACAAAGATTGAATAGTTGAAAAAGTTTTTGTTCCCAAGATGCTATGCCGAAAAAAGTATCGATGTCATCCAGGCAAATCAAGTCATAGGTTTCAAGGTTGTCTAAAATTTCAGGTTGGATTTGATCTGCTGATTCTTTCAATGGTAAGTAGATAGACGATTTTTTTTTGTTGATAGCATCTTGACAGATTGCTTGCAATAGATGGCTGCGACCCGTGCCATTTGCCCCCCAAATACAATAAAACCATTCATTTTCTGGGTGCAATTTATTTTGCAAGTGATGAATAGCAACTGGGTTTGCTGAAACATTGAAATTCTCAAATGTGAATTGCTCATTCAATCTAAATGGTAGTACCAATTGTTGAGAATGAGATTCGAAAGTCATTTAAGTGCGATGAGATTTTTGAGCTTTGGCAAGACGTGCTTTTTTGCTCCAATTAATAACGTAGTCAGCACCACTTAAGATTCCGGCAACTGCAACCAAGAAGACAAAAAATTGAATGACTATTGGTGCGAGTGAATAAATTGAAATGGAGAATAATACGACTGTTGCGAGGCTGATTTGACACACAGTGCTAATTTTTCCGAGCAATGATGGTTCGAGTTTGAATGCGCCATAAAGATTATGGTATGTAATGCCTCCAGTTAAAATAGTGATGTCTCGAATAATAACAAGACCAGTTAGCCACATTGGAATATGATTGTGATAACTCAATAAAAGATAGGTTGTCATTAGCAAAGCTTTATCTGCAAGTGGATCAGCAATTGCGCCAAAGCGAGAAGTCCAGTTAAATTGTCGAGCAAAGAATCCATCAATTCCATCAGAAAGACCTGCGATGACGAATAAAAGTAATGCGAAGAAAAAATTTGTTTGCCATAAGAAATATCCTATTGGTAGGATGAGTACAAACCTAAATAAAGTAATGATGTTTGGGATGAATCGTAGAGGGGATTGCTTGCTCATAAAACTATGGCTTCCATGAAAAATACAGTGAGTAGGTGTTTCCCATGGATTGATAGGTCTCAGGATTATGTGTTGGTTTAAGGTGCTGATTAAGTAAAATTAATTTTTTCAATTGATCAGTTGGTGCTGTGCTAGTGATTTCAAATATAGCGGTGCCCTCTGACATATTAATCAAGTTTATGTGTTTGATGGAGGTGATTTCATTTAGTTGTTTTTCCAGGCGAATATAATTCGTGTAGTGATTGAGGTCTGAAACTGTCAGGATATATCGAGATTCAATTTGATTGTTTGAAATGATAACGGCAAACTTTTCTCCTATGGCTTCACTAATGAAGCTAATCGCATCATCAATAGAGTCTTTTAGTGGGGAGGCTCTATTATTTAATGCTGAAAAACTATTTTTCTCATCGGAAAAATACCAGTTAATGTTGGTCTGATCAGCATTGGATTTTTCTAAATATCCCACTAATAAAAAATCGGTATGGTAACGTTTTGATGCGTTACTGATCGCTTGATTGATCATGCTTTTTTCACTGGTTAACGCTACTGCCTCTCTGTCATGCGGATCTAAAAGTGGAAAAGCAATAGGTAGGCCAATTTGAATGCCTTTTTTATCAAAATGGTCTTTAATCATGGTGTAACGTTGATTGTTGTCAGCTAAAAATTGATGTTTATTATCAGTATTTTCAATTAACCAAACCAATAGAATAGGGCGTTCACGATGCCAAATCGGGAGTGATTCTTTTATAAGGTATTGTTCTATGGTAGATTCGTCGAATGTGATCTCTAGGTATTTTTGTGGCAAATTGTTTTGTGATGATTTCGTGAAATAGCGGGTGCTTTTGACATATTTTGTGGCATTTTCAAGCAGGTGTTTGATTGCCGGGTGAGATAAGTGAGATTTTGTCCCCATCATTCTCACCAAAATCTCAGACAGACCTTTCTCGATGGCTTGTTTGCGTTCATCAGAATCTTGTGACTTAACAGCTATGGCACTACGGTTAAGATTATCAACTTCTACAGTCATTCCATGATGAGAGTTTATCATGAGCAGGCAGAACATGAGTAGGATGACTGATTGTTTGAAGTGAGTAGTTATTCTTTTCAGCATGAATAAAAATGTCTTAGGAATTTAGGTCAATGTTAATCAGTTGATTTTGTAATACAGTTTTAGTTCATTGTAACAAGAACTTTGCCACAAAGCTTTATCATTGAAATGATTTTGATATTTAGGTAGCTAGTTGTTTGGCAATACTTGCAAGGCGTTTTCCAAGGCTTTGGCAGAGTGATATTTCATCAGAGTCAACTGGATTCGAGTTGTCTTTACCCGCGACATGGGTGGGCCCATAAGGTGTACCCCCAGTTTTGGTGGAATGTAGTGCTACTTCACTATAAGGCTGGCCAACGATAACCATGCCATGATGAATTAAGGGTAGCATCATGCTGATTAGAGTGGTTTCTTGGCCGCCATGCAAGCTTGATGTCGATGTGAATACACTGGCGGGTTTGTTGATGAGGGCGCCAGAGAGCCAAAGCGAACTTGTTGAATCGATAAAATATTTCAGTGGTGCTGCCATATTGCCAAATCGCGTTGGACTACCCAGTGCTAGGCCGCTACAATGGCGAAGATCGTCTTCCGTGCAATAAATGGCTCCTTTTTCGGGCACTTTATGGGTGGTGGATTCACAGTTGGGTGATACAGTAGGTACTGTGCGGAGTTTAGCTTGAATATTTTCTTGTTCTATTCCTCGGGCAATATGTTTGGCCAAGGTTTCAGTTGCACCGTTATGGCTGTAATAGAGCACTAAAAGATAAGGGTCTGTTTGTTCGGTCTGCATAAGGTTAATTTTTATCCAATGTGTCTGTGATTAGTGAGTGTTTCCGACTATAGTTAGTATTCATTTAAGAACAAATTCCACCGTATTTTAACACAATGCATAAAAAAAATTCATTATTAGGACTGTTTTACCAAGTGTTAGCTTATATCAACGCTTTTTGGCAGTTTAATCAATTTTTATTTCAGAAGTTTAGTCATGATGGCTGTCAATTTCGTGCTGCAGCGTTAACCTATGTGAGTTTGCTGTCATTGGTTCCATTGATGACAGTAACATATGCCATGTTCATGGCAGTGCCAGCATTTCGAGAATTTGGCGATTCTATTCAATCACTTGTTTTTCAACACTTTGTTCCATCTTCCGGTCAAGTTGTTCAGAATTACTTAGTTGAATTTTCTGGTCAGGCGCGCAAGCTCACTGTGCTGGGTTCAGCATTATTAGTTGTTTCAGCTTATTTTATGCTCTCACAAATTGAGAGTACATTTAACACGATTTGGCAAGTTCAGAAGCCTCGAAAAGGTATCTCCAAATTCCTTTTATATTGGTCCGTGTTGAGCCTTGGACCATTTCTATTAGTGCTAGGGTTTGTTGTTACTTCCTATCTAACATCATTAACGTTGCTAAATGACGTTGCAGAAACGATTGGTGTGAGGCAGTTGTTATTATCCATCACGCCATGGCTGTTAACGACCATGGTATTTGCTTTACTTTATTTGGCTGTGCCCAATTGCCGAGTGAAACTTTGGTATGCTTTAGTTGGTGCCATGCTGACAGCTACTGTATTTGAGGTTGCGAAAATTGGTTTTACTCAATTTGTTGCGTTTTTTCCTACCTATGAATTAGTTTATGGTGCATTTGCAGCCATTCCATTATTTTTAGTTTGGGTCTATTTATCATGGATTATTATTTTGCTGGGTGCTGAATTTGTGCATGC
>JAUIKI010000073.1 GCA_030430875.1 Gammaproteobacteria bacterium
CCACCTATAGTGATATTACCAATAATAATGACCGGCACTGTCGCTCTAAAGGTTACCTTTTTTCCTGCCAGATAAGATTTCTTACGTCGAGCAACAACTAATCGATAAATCAATGCTAGAGGAAAAAAAATCCACAACCAAACACTTTTTTTGTACCACGCACTAACCAGCCAATTCATATTGAAATTGTAGTCGATGCAAGTTTGCATAGTGTTGATTTTTATCAAGCAACTCTTGATGAGTGCCCTGCTCGAGGATCTGACCTTTATCCATAACCAAAATAGTGTCCGCTTTTTCAATTGTCGACAGTCGATGAGCAATCACAATGGTTGTGCGATTTTTCATTAACGTTTCTAATGCAGATTGAATCTTGCGCTCAGACTCAGTATCAAGCGCACTGGTTGCTTCATCTAATATCAAAATAGGTGCATCCTTCAAGATGGCTCGAGCAATTGCAATGCGCTGGCGCTGCCCACCCGAAAGTAAAACCCCATTGTCACCAACCAATGTATGTATTCCCTTGGGAAGGTCTTTAATGAACTCCATAGCATGAGCATCTTCAGCTGCTTTAATAATGTCTGATTCGGAAGCATTTGATAGTCCTCCATAGGCGATATTATTCGCAATGGTATCGTTAAACAATGTTACCTGCTGACTAACTAAGGCGATTTGTTTGCGAAGGCAAGCTAAGCTATAACTTTCAAGAACACGTCCATCCAATAAGATATCACCACCACTATGATTATAAAACCGAGGAATTAAATTAACTAATGTTGATTTTCCACTCCCTGATTTACCTACCAGTGCAATATTCTTACCCGGATCAATTTTAAATGAAATATGTCTCAACACATCATCAAGATTAACATCATATCGAAAACTAACTTGATTAAACTCAATCATTCCATTAACGCGAGATAATTCAAATTTACCAAGATCAGGTTCAGGCTCTATATCCAACTGAGAAAAAATATCTTCGGCCGCTGCAAGACCTCGTTGAATGGTTGATGTTACTTCAGTGAGCTGTCGAATGGGTTTAGCGAGCAACGCTGCAGCAACAATGTAGGAAACAAATTCACCTTTGGTAATTTCATTGACAATAACAGGATTAAGCGCTAAAAAAACTAATATAGCAAAAGCAGCGGCGACAATAAGTTGAATCACAGGGGTGCTGATTGATGAGGTCACCACCATTTTCAAACGTTGCCGCAAGTTGATCAAACTGGCTTTAAAAAATCGATCCTGCTCATACTGTTGACCATCAAAGGTTCTCACTACACGATAGCCAGTAATTGCTTCAGAGGTAACATGGGTGACATCTCCCATGGAGTTTTGAATGCGTTTACTGATTTTTCTAAATCGTTTGTTTGCAAAATTTACAATCCACACAATTAATGGTCCAATTGCAAAGAATATTAACGTTAATTTCCAATTCAAAAAGAATAAATAAACTAATAATACAATGACTGTGAATCCTTCACGCACAATGATTTTAACAGCATCAGTAGCAGCACCGGTGACCTGCTCAACATTATAAGTCACTCTTGAAATTAAATATCCAGATGAGCTACTGTCGTAATATTTACTAGGCATTCTCAGCAAACTATTAAATAAATCACAACGAAGATTATGCACCACATTTCTTGCAACAACAGCAATATAATAATTTCCTAGAAAAAACCCCAGTCCTCGAAAAAACACCACAAACAACATTAATAACGGGATATAGAATCGTGCATTTGGTTGGTCTTCGCCAATAACATCAACAACATATTCGATAATTCTGACAAAACCTGCTTGCGATCCAGCATAAATTAAGTACCCAAAAATACTGACCAAAAATATCCAAATAAATGGTCGAACATAGCTTAATAATCGCTTATAAACACTCCAATCGCGCTGCGGTTTTTGACAACTTAAGTCTTTTTTTTCAGATGACGTCTTATTTTCAGTCATGATTAATCAAAGTTCTTCTGATAAGTTGATCGTCGCAAAATTGATTTTCCCAAAACCAAGTTGTCTGGCAATATCCATAGCATTGATAACAGATTGATGTGGTGTTTTTCCATCAGCAGTGATAATAAAAGGCAAACTATTATTACCTTTTGCAATCTCTTCAATCATATCTTTCAATGCATCTTTTGTGTCTGCTGACAATGTTTGCTCATTAACAGTATATTTACCCTCTGCTGTAATGACGACATCTATCTTCTCTGGAGGGAAATCCATCGGATTTTCTGCTTGAGATGATGGTAAATTAATATCTAAATGGGTTTCTTTAGTAAAAGTGGTCGACACCATAAAAAATATCAACAACAAAAACACCACATCAATTAATGGGGTTAAATTAACATCCAGTTGCTCTGATTGTATTCGCTTAAACTGCATCACTATTTCTCATATTGGTGAGGAGCAATAAACTAGATTTTTCTGACTGCACCACGATCAACTAAAGCATGATCTTCACAATTATTCAGGCTCACGATCGCCATATGTAATCTCTACTAATTTCACTGCTGCTTGCTCCATATCAACCACCAGCTCATCAACTCGCCGTTGAAAAAATCGATGGAAAATTAATGCAGGAATGGCGACAGTTAATCCTGCAGCAGTCGTGATCAATGCTTCAGAAATTCCACCTGCCAACACTCCAGCATTTCCGGTGCCCTGCAACATAATTTCATCAAACACTTTAATCATCCCAATAACAGTACCCAGCAATCCCAATAACGGCGAAATTGCTGCGATAGTCCCTAACGTATTTAAATAACGTTGCATTTGATGGATCACTGTATTTGCAGTGTCTTCAATGCTTTCTTTCATAATATCGCGGCCGTGTCTTGCATTAATCAAACCAATCGCAAGAATTCTTCCTAATGGAGACGATTGTTTTAACAATACAAGCTCTTGCTTTTCAACATTTTTCAACTTTGCAGACTGCCACGCCTGATCCAGGCTAAATTTCGGCATAATTCGAGCACGTCTTAATACCCAAAAACGTTCAATAATGATGGCAATGGATAGGACTGAACAAAAGATGATAGGCAACATCACCCAACCACCTGCTTTAATTAATGTCAAATTCTCTAGCCAATCAAACATAATATCCTCAAATATTTTAGTGGGAAATACAAAAGCTTAGTAATCCTTCCAAAACCAATATACATCACCAATGTCAGCACAGTTAGCAATTTTAACAGTGTACCATAACTGCAGTTAATTTAAGATTCACCGCGAATTTTATGGTGGACTTGCTTCAAAATGCCACGCAGAATATTTACTTCCATTTTATCAAGTTTTGCACGCATAAAAAGTCGTTGCACTCTGGACAATAATCTTCCTGGGTTTTTCGGATTATAAAACTCGATTTCCAACATTGTTCTTTCTAGGTGCGACAAAAAGCCTTGTACTTCTTGAATGGTTGCTGGTTCATCAAGGAGCGTTTTGCTGGCTTCAAACTGCTTGGGCTTTAATTCACAGGTTTTAAACAATTCATAGCAAATAATTTGCACAGCCGATGCTAAATTAAGTGAAGCGTAATCTGGATTAGTTGGAATCACAATATGATGATGACACATTTGCAATGCTTCATTACTCAAACCAGAATCTTCTCGCCCAAAAATAATAGCGGTTTTTTGAGGTGTTGACTCACTCGACCACATATTCGCAAAATCAGCTACAGACATAGTAGGCCAAGGCAAACTTCTTGCACGCGAACTAGTTCCAATCACCCATTCAAAATCGGCAATGGCTGCTTGCAAATCATCAACAACAATGGCACTTTCTAGCACATCTTGAGCGTTTGTTGCTCGCCAAGTTGCTTCTCGATGCGGAAATGCTTTGGGGCCAACCAATATTAAGCGACTCAATCCCATGGTTTTTAATGCACGAGCCGTCGCACCGATATTTCCAGGAAATTGTGGATTCACTAAAACAATCGCAATAGAATCAAGTGCCGCAAGGTTATTTTCCATGACTTTATTTACATTTTTTCAAGCGGATGAATCAACCAAGGGGACTCAAAATGTTCGTCAATCCATGAAGTAGGTACCACATCAATCGATGAATATTGCCAATTTGGTTGCATGTCTTTATCAATCAATAATGCACGAACACCTTCACGAAAATCAATATGCCGAGTACATTGAATCGAGAGGATTAACTCCAACATAAACGCCTCTTTTAGCGATAAATGTTTGCCTTTTTCTAATTGTCGAAAAATCAAATGGGCTGTTGTTGGAGAACCATTAATCAGTGCGGTTTTTGCTTTATTAATCCAATTATTTTCTGTTGGAAGTTCTCTAATTGCCTGATAGATGTCAGCTAAGCAAGCATAATTTACACAATCGACTAATATGTCCTCGTTGAACTTGATAGGCGACTCAATAGCATAATCTTCTCGAGAAACAGCCAGTTTTTTCAAACATTGATGTAATTGATTGTTATGCTCTTGTGTATCATCAGACCAACTTAAATCAACAAGTGCTGCAAATACATCTTCTTTCTTATCTGCCGCTATAAACTGATCAGCAAGTCCGAGATAAATGGCATCCAGTGCATTTAAGCTTGCACCTGTCAACGCAACAAAACGACCCAAACGCATTGGCATACGATTTAAAAACCAGGTTGCTCCCACATCAGGATACAAACCAATTGTGATTTCGGGCATAGCCAATCGAGTTTTCTCTGTCACAATGCGGTGCTGACAGCCGGCCATTAAACCTAACCCACCACCCATGACGATGCCATGTCCCCAACAAATAATGGGTTTTGGATAAGTGTGAATAAAATAATCCAGCTGATATTCTGTCGTGAAAAATGATTCTGCGTAAGAGTTTTTCCCATTAGGATGCTCAATCATTGACTGATATAACCTTCTGACATCACCTCCAGCACAAAATGCTTTTTCACCAGCTCCCTCTAACCAAACACAAACAACACTCTCGTTGATTTGCCAAGATTTCAACGCATCATACAGCGCTTCAATCATTGGTAAATCAATTGAGTTCAGCCGCCGCTCAGCATTCAACGTTATTTTCGCAATGACCTTTCCATCCGTTGATGGAATTTCTTGAATTAAAAGATCAACATCAGCCATAAATTAAAACCATTTATAAAGTTAAGCATTTTTCCAATTAGCAGAACGTTTTTCTAAAAAAGCCTGCACACCTTCTTTTTGGTCTTGTGTATCAAATAAATCGACAAACCATTCTCGCTCTATTGGCAACGCTGTTGTCATTGGCTGTCGCCGAGCCATTTGAATAAGTTGTTTACAAACCCGCACACTTGACGGGCTTTGACTCGCTACTTGATTGGCAAGCTCAATCGCTTTTGTTAACACTTCACCTTGTCCAACGACTTCTTCCACCAAGCCGATTTTTTCAGCTTGCTGACTAGAAATTCGCTCACCACACAAAATCATCCGTTTTGCCCAACCTTCTCCCACCAACCAGGTTAAATTTTGGGTTCCGCCTGCACAGGGTAATAAACCAACTTTTGCTTCAGGTAATGCCATGCTTGCTTGTTCCTCAGCAATACGAATATCGCAGGCTAAAGCGCACTCCAATCCACCGCCCATCGCATAACCATTGATCGCTGCAATTGATACACCCTGAAAGCTTGTGACTGCTTCAAATGCTGCGCCGAATTTTTGCGCCATATCACGTGCTACCGCTTTGTCACCATCAGCAAATAACTTCAAGTCAGCACCGGCACAAAAAAATTTCTCACCTGCTCCAGTAAGAATTAAACTATAAATAGATTGATCGTCATTTAGTGCTTCTACCATTTCTTTTAACAACACTAAACTCTCTGCATCCCATGTATTAGCCGGTGGATTATTCATGGTAATAATCGCAACATGGCCTTGTTTTTCAAGTCGTAATTTTTCAGTCATCGAATCACCTCAGTTGCTCCTTCCATTAATAATCGTCTTGCAATAATTACTCGCATAATTTCATTAGTTCCTTCGAGAATTTGATGCACTCGACTATCACGCACAAATCGCTCCATCGGATATTCACGAATGTAGCCATAGCCGCCAAATAATTGCAGCGCATCATTACACACCGAAAACCCTGCATCAGTCGCAAACCGTTTTGCCATCGCACAAAACGTTCTTGCATCACTATTTTTTTGATCCAATTTAAATGCTGCCAAGCGCACCATTTGTCGACTAGCAATTAATTCCGTCACCATATCTGCTAATTTAAATTGCAAGGCTTGAAATTCAGCAATTGGCTTGCCAAATTGTTCTCGTTGCAATAAATATTGTTGAGCTTGATCAATCGCAGCTTGAGCTGTGCCCAATGAACAACTGGCAATATTAATTCGTCCACCATCTAATCCTTTCATGGCAATTTTAAATCCATCACCCTCTTGACCAATTAAATAGCTCAACGGTATTTTCACGTTTTCAAATGTGATTGTGCGAGTTGCTTGACTATTCCAACCCATTTTTTCTTCACGACGACCATAACTAATGCCTTCTAAATTGGCTGGCACCAAAAAACAAGAAATACCCTTTGCTCCAGGGCAACCAGTTCTAGCCATCACAACTAAAACATCCGTATCTCCAGCTCCGGAAATAAACATTTTGCTACCATTTAACACATAGGAGTTGTCTTTTTTTATTGCAGATGTTCTTAAATTCGCAGCGTCAGAACCTGCATTAGGTTCTGTCAAACAATACGATGCTAACTTTTCTCCTGTCACTAATGATGGACACCATTGCGACACCAATTTCGCATCAGAAAAGCTTGCGATCATCCAAGTTGCCATATTATGAATGGTGAGATAGGCTGTCGTTGAAGTGCATCCATATGAGAGTGCTTCAAAAACCAAACTTGCATCAAGCCGACTCAAACCCATTCCACCTGCTTCAATTGGAACGTACAAACTACAAAACCCTAATTCTCCGGCTTTTTTCACCACATCTTTAGGAAAAAAATGTGTGCTATCCCATTTGGCAGCAAAGGGTGTTAATTCGTTAGCAGCAAAATTTTGAGCTAATTCCTGGAAGCTTTTTTGCTCATCCGTCAAATTAAAATTCATAATTTTTAGCCTTTGTCTTGAAAAAATCAGTGTGCACTTTATTTCAATTGGCTGTTATTTCAGT
>JAUIKI010000074.1 GCA_030430875.1 Gammaproteobacteria bacterium
CTGGAGATGATACTGATGGTCACATTGATACATTAGCTCGTTTTTCTGATCCACAAACTATTTGCTATGCCAGCTGCAATGACAAAACAGATGAACATTATGAGTCCTTGTATAAAATGGCCGAAGAGTTAAAACAATTTCGGACAATTGATGGTGACCCTTATCACTTGATTCCACTCCCTATCCCAAAAGCCATTTACAATCAAAAAAATCAGCGTCTTCCTGCAACTTATGCTAATTTTTTAATTATTAATCATGCTGTTTTATTGCCTATTTATCATGATTCAAATGATGAAGTAGCCATACACCGATTATCTGAGTGCTTCCCTGATCATGAAATCATTCCGATTGATGCTCGTGTCATTATTCAAGAATTCGGCAGCCTTCACTGCCTGACCATGCAATTACCCAAAGGAAGTTTAGCTTGATGAAAAACACCAATCAAATAACTGTTGCTGTCGTTCAACAATCTTGTTCTGATAACAAACAAGACAACCTTGAAAAAACAGCCACTGCAATCAAATCATGTAAACAGCAAGGCGCGCAATTAATTTTATTACAAGAATTACATGCAACTCGCTATTTTTGCCAGAATGAAGATTTTTCACAATTCTCCCTAGCAGAAACAATCCCAGGTGAAACCACAAATTTTTTAAGTTGCCTTTCTAAAGAACACCAGGTTATCATCGTAGGATCTCTCTTTGAAAAACGTGCCGAAGGTATTTTTCACAATACTGCTGTGGTTTTTGATAACGATGGGAGTCTTGCTGGAACTTATCGAAAAATGCATATTCCTGATGATCCTGGTTATTACGAGAAGTTTTACTTCACTGGTGGTGATGCAATGCACCATAACATAAATGGATTTCAACCCATCAAAACCAGCATTGGCAACTTGGGTGTATTAGTTTGTTGGGATCAATGGTTTCCAGAAGCTGCAAGACTAATGGCTTTATCTGGTGCTAACTTATTACTCTATCCAACCGCAATTGGTTGGGACCCTAGCGATGATAAAACACTAAAAACCAATCAACAAACGGCTTGGCAAATTACCCAACGAGCTCACGCCATTGCTAATCACCTACCTGTTATTGTTACAAACCGAGTTGGTTTTGAAGCAGATCCTAGTGGAGTAACTGCTGGTATAGATTTCTGGGGATCAAGTTTTATCACGGGGCCACAAGGGGAAATTCTTGCTCAAGCGTCCATTGATGAAACAATATTAACAGCAACAATTGATTTAGCATCAACTGGAAAATTAAGACAAACCTGGCCTTTTTTGCGTGATCGACGCATTGATGCCTACCAAGGATTACTAAATCGTTATAATGATTAACCACATGTGAAATTAGCTAATCATTGCGTTTCATTCTACAATAAAAATAACAGAATTGTTCCGGGTAATTATATGGAATTGTATGGACATCGTGGCGCTAGAGATGAAGCACCTGAAAACACCATTATGGGATTTCGACACCTATTACGACTTGATATTTTCAAAGTAGAACTAGACGTTCGATTATCAAAAGATGGCATTCCTGTTGTCATTCATGATGAAACCATTGACAGAACTACGCGAGGCTCAGGCGTCGTTGCAAACATGACAGCTGAAGAGCTTGGTCAATATAGCATTCCAACACTCGAAGAAGTTTTTATTGACGCTGATGAAATGCAACACTATCAACTCGAAATAAAATCTGACAAACCTGAACGAATTAAACGCTTATGCTCTGTGATAGAAGAACTTATCAATCGAATGAATTTCAACAAAAAAATAGTCATAACATCACTATCAACAGCCGTGTTACAACAATTCAAAACTAAAGCCCCAACATTGAATCGTGGATTCGTTTGCGATAGAGGTGTCTTATTTCCTATTAAAAAAGCCTTACGCTATGATTGTCAATTTTTATGCATGCATTACAAAAAATGTAGTTCACGACTCGTCAAGCGCGCGCATAAAAAAGGTTTGCATGTCTCAGTTTGGACAGTTAATGATATCTATGACGCAAGAGAATTAAGAGCCATGAGAGTCGACAGTCTAATCACCGATCAACCCACCAAAATTCGTGATTTTTTTACTATTTTCTGTTCTTAAAACAACAGACAAATCCACAATCGTGTTTCAGTGGTAAAGAATATACTCAAAAGCCCTTAAACAATAGGAATCAAAGGTAAACGAGCCTGATGTTACATGCTTAATGTGGACCAATAAATTTCTTGGCTTTAATAGTGCGTACAAACTATTTCAGATGGAGCGAATAGAAGCACTGATTAATCGAGAGAATTGATAATCAAAAGATAGGCTCACAGTTATTGCCAGGCCTCAGCATTAACATTAAAGCTAATAGCATATTAATACTGAGGCAAATATAGATTATCGACCAGTGATGACGCAAAACCAATTTATTCTGATGGCTGGGCTTTCACAGTAAAAAGTAGTCTGATTGCCATCACGAGTAACAGCGTTACCAATAACTGAAACAATACTAGTTCCTTGATCATACCAAGTAAAACTATAGCGAGTATCGACTCCGTAGAGACGATCTAATGCCATGGTTAAATTAACCTCCCAATCTGGTGGCATACCATCACCATCATTATCTTTATTATCAGCAAACACATTCATCGATAACAATAAGGCAGTCACAGTCGATAAAGCAATAAGTAATTTTTTCATAATGCTAGCTCCATTATTTATTCTATTTAAGGTATCAATCTGTTAGTTTGATTCCTTTATTTAGGATTAAAATTTAACTATAACTGACACAAAAAAATAGCTTATCTAGATAAATGGTTGGAATCCCACGATAAGATATTGCAAGCGGTCTTTAAAGAGGATTAGCGGTCAGTCTCACGTTTTCAAGCAACATGTCAAATCAAGCTGAAACCAGCACACGTTATTTCATAAAACCTTGATTCCTCTCCAGTCGAGTTACGTCTAAAACTCGAAAAAATAGAGTTTAATCAACCATCATGGCCATATTTTTAGCCAATCATTGCCATCAATTACATTTTACTTCATTGAGCTTAAACCTATTTCAAATCATGAATAAATGAGTCATTAAAAAAAATCAACTCACCCCGATGAAATCCTGGATCTTTATGAGCCAAAAATATATAAGCCTAAGATTATTGGAAAAACATATTGGTATTTGATTCAGAGGCTGACAGAAACAGGTTCTGTTGATGAAAAAGACGAAAAGCTGGTTAAGGTATCCGTTGATCTGCAAGGCATTGCCACACGAATATATCATTGAGGGTTTGATTGACCGCCACACCTAGATGGTTACCAACCCTACGCTTCCTAATTCTACAAAGCTTGATCAGACCACCTTCTTTATTGTGCATGAGCATATCATACGCCTCACTTTAGCCTATCAAAATGGCCGTAATATTGATCGTTAGTCTCTAATGAATCTTGTTTCTTTATTCAGAAACCTTTGCAGCAATTATGTCAAAACAAGAATTTTCACCTAAAAAATTCGGTTCAGACCGCTTAATGCCGCAACACGGTAAGCTTCCGCCATTGTTGGGTAATTAAATGTTGTATTAATAAAATAATTTATGGTGTTAGCTTTACCTGGCTGATTCATGATTGCTTGACCAATATGAACAATTTCTGACGATTGATCACCAAAACAATGAATACCTAAAATAGCCAGGGTTTCACGATGAAACAAAATTTTCAGCATACCAACCGGCTCACCGGTAATTTGAGCGCGGGCCATATCTTTGAAAAAAGCTTGACCAATTTCATATGGAATTTTTGCTTGAGTTAATTCTTTTTCGTTTTTACCGACACTGCTAATTTCAGGAATGGTATAAATTCCAGTGGGGACATCATCAACAAAGTGACTATCATCAGGATTAATGATGCTGGCTGCAGCTGCACGTCCTTGAGCATAGGCAGCACTGGCAAGACTAGGTCGACCAATCACGTCGCCCACCGCATAAATAGTTTCAACCTTGGTTTTATACGATGAGTCAACTGCTAATTGACCACGTTGATCAGGTGTTAAGCCCACAGCTTCTAGCTTAAGATCATCTGTATTCCCTGCTCGACCATTACACCAAAGTAGCGCATCAGCCTTAAGACGTTTACCTGATTTAAGTGACACTACTACTCCATTATCCTGACCTTCAATTTTGTCATACGTTTCAGAATGCCGAATTAGTACACCATTATTTCGCAAGTGATAACTCAATGCATCCGATATTTCATCATCTAAGAAAGACAGCAATTGATCATGCGAGTGGATCAGATCAACTTTGACACCAAGCCCACAAAAAATAGAGGCATATTCACAACCAATCACCCCTGCTCCATAAATGATGAGCGTTCTTGGCGTGTGCCCAAGTGTTAAAATAGTGTCACTGTCATACACTCGAGGGTGCGAAAAATCGATATCATCTGGACGGTAAGGCCTCGAACCCGTTGCAACAATAATCTGGTTAGCCTGAATGGTTTCAACCGCCCCATCATTTGCATGTACACTTAATGTTTTCTCGTCTTGAAAAGCGGCTTGACCAAAAAATAGATCAATTCGGTTGCGTGCATAATAGTTAGTTCGTGAGCGGACTTGCTTGCGTATAACGCGACTTGCATCTTCAAGGACGCGTGGAAATGAAAAAAGCTGGGGCTCACCAATATCTCGAAACATTGGATTGGTATTAAACTGAATAATTTGTCGCACTGAATGGCGCAATGCTTTTGATGGAATAGTGCCTTTATGCGTGCAATTTCCACCGACTTGCGGATAGCGCTCAATCACCGCAACACGTTTGCCCAATTTTGCTGCATTTAATGCCGCACCTTCGCCAGCTGGGCCAGAGCCGATTACAACAATATCATATGAATAATTTGGCATGAACAATCCTTAAGTTATCAATATCTCTTTAAGACTTAACTGTTGTCTTCACATTTTTTAACATCACCACCACAAATTTCACAGCCTTCTTTTAATCCCAATTGATTCAATCCACCACATGAGCCTTGAATAGGTTTGCGACGAAGCAGGACACCAACTGACATACTGATAATAATTAACAGCAAGAAAAAAAACGTTATAACTAACATAATACCTAGACTTGGATTAACACTCATAATGCACTCAGTTATTGATTAAGTAATCTTGAAAAAATTTAGTTTCGTGTCGCACAAATTGATCGCCGCTTCGCTCAATAAATAAAATCGCTAATTGCTGACTTTCTGCCAATGAAAAACCTTTTTCCACCCCTAAAACCATCATAGCAGTTGCCCAGGCATCAGCAAACATTGCTGACTCATGTAACACTGTCACCGAAGCAAGTTGATGATCGACTGGGTACCCTGTTTTTGGATCAATTGTATGCGAATATTGCTTACCATTTTTAGAGAAAAAATTGCGGTAATCACCTGATGTTGCAACGGCATAATCGCGCAAACTCAAAGTCATCTCTTGTTCACGTCGATCAAAAAATGGTGATTCAACAGCAATCCTCCAATCCATGTTAACAGATTTTTTGCCAAATGCTCTGATCTCACCACCAATTTCAACCAAACAACTTTTTACACCTAATCGTTTTAAGTATTCAACCAGTTGATCAACTGCATAACCTTTAGCAATGGCCGATAAATCAATACTTACAGATTTATTTTTACGTAACAAACCGTCTTTCAACTGAAGATTATCATAGCCAACCATAGTTAATTTTGATTGAATATCTGTATCAGCAGGCAGTTGATCTACCCTAAATTCTGGACCAAAACCCCATAAATTTACCAACGGGCCAACAGTGATATCAAAGGCACCATCAGTCTTGTCTGCAATGAAAGAAGCTGCCTCTAACACATTAAACATTTGGTCAGATACAACAATCCATTCACCAACGGGTATTCGATTAACAGCTGATAGTTCTGAGCCATTATCATAGGTTGAAAATGTTTTATTTAAATTAGTCAGCTGTTGTTCAATATCTATTTTTAGCTGAGAAACCGTCTGTGTATCTGGAAGGCCAGTAATTTTTATCGAATAGCTAGTCCCCATTGTCTGACCTGAAATGGATACAATCGATGACGTTGACTGACACTGAGATAAGAGTGTTATCAATCCAAATGAAGCAATCAATGAAACGAAAACACCACGGTAAGATCGCGACAGCTTAGACATGGTATTGAAAAAAAATCGCAGGATAGGCATCAATAACTGACTAGGTTAAAAAAATCAGCATAACAATACAGAGAACTACCCACCAAAGTCATCAAACAAAATATTATCTGGTTCAACACCAAGATCAGCCAACATTTTTTGCACAGCAGCAATCATCATAGGTGGACCACATAAATAATATTCACAATCTTCTGGTGCTGGATGGTCTTTTAAGTAGTTCTCATAAATCACATTATGAATAAACCCTTGATAACCTGTCCAATTATCTTCAGGCAAAGGTTCAGACAAAGCAACGTGCCAACTAAAGTTTGGATAATCCTTTTGTAATTGCTCAAAATCTTCTTCATAGAACATTTCTCGCAAGCTACGCGCGCCATACCAATAACTAATTTTTCGTTGTGAATGACAACGTTTTAATAAATCAAATGTATGCGAGCGTAATGGCGCCATCCCTGCACCACCGCCAATGTAAATCATTTCGGCCTGTGTTTCTTTCGGGAAAAATTCGCCAAATGGTCCATAAACTACAACTTTATCACCCGGTTTTAAATTGAATACATAGGAAGACATTTGTCCTGGTGCATAATTTGTACCAGGCGGTGGCGTTGCGACACGAATATTAAATTTCACAATTCCTTTTTCTTCAGGGTAATTTGCCATTGAATAGGCGCGAATTACGGGTTCTTTGACAACCGACTTAAGATCCCATAATTTAAATTTATCCCAATCCTCACGATACTCTGGCTCAATATCAAAATCCTTAAATAACGCCTCATGCGCAGGCGCCTCAATTTGAATATAACCACCTGCTTTAAAGTGTACATCTTCTCCAGCAGGTAA
>JAUIKI010000075.1 GCA_030430875.1 Gammaproteobacteria bacterium
TGCACCAACACATCTAATCCATCCGTTTTGGTTGCGGCTGGATTGCTTGCACAAAAAGCAGCTTCATTAGGTCTGACTGTCAAACCTTGGGTGAAAACGTCTCTAGCACCTGGATCTCGTGTTGTACCCCGATATCTTGAAGATGCCGGACTCATTGGTTCACTGAATCAACTTGGCTTTAATGTCGTAGGTTATGGCTGCACAACCTGTATTGGTAATTCAGGTCCTTTGCCTGAAGAAACCGCCAAAACCATCACTGACAAAAATCTAACTGTTTGTTCAATTTTGTCTGGTAACCGAAATTTTGAAGGACGTATTCATGCGTTAATCAAAATGAATTACCTCGCTTCACCGCCTTTGGTTGTTGCTTATGCCATCGCAGGTCGCATGGACATAGATGTCATCAATGAGCCTTTGGGTAATGATAGCAAGGGTAATCCGGTATTTTTGAAAGATATCTGGCCTGATAATCATGAGATCCAGAAAGTTGTTGCTAAATCAGTGACAGCTAAACAATTTAAAGAATCTTATGCTGATGTCTTCGCAGGTGATGCACCTTGGCAAAAACTGCAAGCAGGAACCGGACAACTGTTTCAATGGGAAGACGATTCAACCTATGTTCGCAACCCACCTTACTTTGACGGCATGACTATGCAGGCAAATCCTGTGAATGACATTACAGATGCTCGTGTTTTGGCACTGTTGGGCGACTCCATTACCACCGATCATATTTCACCGGCTGGTAATATCAAAGCGGATAGCCCTGCTGGCAAATATTTAATTGAAAATGGTGTTAAGCAAGATGAGTTTAACTCTTATGGTTCTCGTCGAGGTAATCATGAAGTGATGATTCGTGGAACATTAGCTAACATTCGATTGCGTAATCAATTAGCGCCAGGAACCGAAGGTGGATTTACCACGCATTTTCCATCGAATGAGCAAACCACTATTTACGATGCTTCGATGAAATACCAAAGTGATAATGTGCCATTAATCATCATTGCGGGTAAAGAATATGGTTCTGGTTCGTCACGTGACTGGGCAGCTAAAGGTGTTCGACTGCTAGGTGTCAACGCCGTCATTGCAGAAAGCTATGAAAGAATCCACCGAACTAATTTGGTTTGCATGGGTGTGCTTCCACTGCAATTTAAATCAAATGAAAATGCAGAAACCATAGGTCTGACGGGCAAAGAAACTTTCAGCATCAGTGGATTAAATCAAGGCACTGCTAAAGAAGTAACGGTCACTGCAACAGCTAATGACGGCAAACAAACGTCTTTCACAGCTATTGTGCGAATCGACACACCTCAAGAGATTGAATATTTTCAAAACGGCGGCATTTTGCAATTTGTATTGCGCAAATTGGCTGGTTAATTTGAATAATTTAATCAACTTGTATGTTTTAAAAAAGCGGACTTTGGTCCGCTTTTTTATGTTTAAAGTATCAATAAAATGATGTGGATATCATTGGCTAAAATCATTAACCCCAGAAAATGATATACCCTGAGACCTTTGCACTAAAAATCAATGCCACCTAGTTAACACTCATAACGGCTCTGTGTAACGCGAATAAAATAATTTTGCTCTTTTTGGCATGCAATTCTAAACTTAGAAACTATTGCATTAAAAGTCAATGGCAGAAAAATGAAGAAAGAAGCTTCAGATTAAGACGCAAAACGCCGGTAATAACAAGTTATTGACCAATTTTGCAACGAAAATATGGAGTTTGTTAACCATTTTTATCATTGTAGTTTTAATGCAATGGTCTCACTTAACACAAAAGGCATTAATTAATCGTCTTTTTCAAAGTGATTGTCTTCGATAAACCGCAAAGGCATGCAATCACTTTCACTTTTAATCACCATAGATTTATCGACACGAACGCACGCGCCAGCGTAAAGACCTGCAGCGGTAAAAGTACAAACTTGTGTGTAAAAACCATCAACATTAGGTAGCGGAAATAACTGTTGGTACATAACATCACGCTCAGAAAATTTGCCGCCTGTGGACTCTAATAAATTATCACTCTCATCAAATAGAGAGATATTTGCACCGCATCGTCCAACAATGGGCTTAACGACGTAGCCATTGTTCGTGAGCTCATCGTTCAATTCAAATGCTGAATTGAGTAGCAATGGATGATTAGGGAACAGTGAAGAGATAATGGGTAATATTGCTTTATTACTTGGAATAAGTGACCATAACGGTTCAAAGACCATAATATCTTTCTGCAGCAAAACATCAGATAGACGCAACTGTCTTTCTGGATGAAGACCTGGCTCATAGCTTTCATCTGCATCGGCTTCGCTTTCTTGACGAATTTGATCCAATGCTGTTTCCCAGGACCAAGTTTTCCAGACCCATTTTACGAAAGCACCATCTGCGTCCTTAATATTTCCTTTTTTGTCTGCATGTAAGCCGTGGAGACCAATAATTATTTTACTTTTCAGGCCAGCCGCGCGCAACGTTTCTTGAATGAACAGTGCGTGATATTTTTCTTCTCCTTCATCGTCTCTTAAAATATGCACCAATCCTTTTGCTTTACTGTTTTTCCATGCGGTTACCAGCTTGTCGAAAAGGTCTTGGCCTGCATCATCTCCGTCTTCAACGTCGTAGTGTTCTGCCCACTTGCCTTGTACTTTTCCCGCCTCCATGTAGCACGACGCTGAATCGCAATTGTACTCGTAAACCTTAAGTCCTTTTTCCGTCAAGGCGAAATCAAAACGACTGGTGATTAACTGATTGAGTCTATTGTCCCAAGATTGTCGTATCTTAAACCAAAGACTTTTAGGTAAATTAAATTTTTCTAGCAGATGTTCGTTTTCCAGTACGTAATCGGTGGCATGCATAAACAAACCATGTAATTCGTTTGTCGCATGCTCAAGCGCTTCTTTTGCGGATTCAGACAAAACGAAATAGCGTGTTTGCTCAGATTTTTCTAGCGTTAAACAGTGTCCGCCCATCACTTCAACATAGGCCGCCTCGTCGTCTTTAGCTAGATTCAGCCAAGATTTTTTATTACTAGCAAGCTCAGATTCATCCAGCTGAGCGTGACGACTTTTAACTTGCATTAATTCGGGATTAGTTTCGTGTCTTGGTTCGGCATAGGTGTCGTCATCGGTCTGTATCATCCAGCCAAGAATTTCACCATCGACATAAGTGCAACTGACCCAATAGTCATCGTCTTCACCAATTTTTGCTTTTAATTCGCGTGCGTAATCTCTGCCATCGAGCCACTGTTCAAATACGACATTTTGTTCGGCAACACGTAGATAGGTATCACCAACTTCCGTAATAATGGCAACATGTCCTGTATCTTTAAACTCGCCGCCTTCTTGCCAGATTAGCAAGCTACCTGGAACTGGGTGTTGCTTGCTGCCGTTTGCGAAAGCATTAAGCGACAGCAATTGATTTGACTTTGTATCTCGAACGTTGCGCAATTCAAAAATATCATACGCCATGGCCACGTCGTCAAAAATATAACCCTTATTAATATACATCCAGCGACGCGCGAACTCTACACACTGCCATTTGTAGCCCATGTAAACACCGTCATGATAGCTTCGAAAAGAGCCACGAGTAGGATAATTCTCATTAGAGGCGCTATTGTAGTCTGAAGAGTACACTTCAACATTACCAGGGGCTACACCCAGCAGCGAACCAAATGATTCTGCTTTTTTATTTTTCACTTTTTCTCCAAATCCACGAGTGACATTAAATCTACCAAATAGATAAATATTTTGGGGCTGCCCAGATAATGCTTTCCTAATTCAATCAAACCCCCAATGATCTACTTGTATTGTAATTTAATCAATTTGGCTCATCCGCATTTGCATGGTATGGATATGTAATTGATTTATCCAAGTCAGCTTCCGGAATCATATGCAGTTCAATTATCTCAAGATATTTTTCTAAATCTTCTATACGCCCTTCTAGTCTTTTTAAATAAGCTGACATACCATTCTCCTAAAGTAGTAAACGTAAACCAAAAATCGCCAACAATACTCATCAAACTAACATCTAACTATTTTCGTAGAAAACAAGGCGCCGATTGAATTCTATATTATACATCGTGACAAAACGCGCATTCAAAGACTAAAAAATGAACTGCATTCTTATTAATACAGCCATTTTTTGCTCGTAAATATCCAAGTATGGCTTATACTCAAAAGAGACCATGGAAATAAAAGTCTTCTGGGCATCTTACTTAATCACCAATGATCAATTTAACAGCACAGCACTCAAAAAACAATTTTGTGATCTTGATAAAAAAACGAATTTTATCACTGTTTCTTTTGCTCATCGGAATAATGCCACATGTTGCTTTCACTCAGACACAAGAAAACTCCACGGTAAAACCTGTGCTTATTTCAAAAAATCAAGCAGTTTATTATATCGATGGCCATCTTGAATATTTTAAAGATAAAAAACGCGCTTATGACCACCAACAAATTATCAACGGTGAAGCTGATGCACTATTTCAAATCAGCCATGAAAAAAACCCGCATTTTGGTTTTTTTCATGGCTATGTTTGGTTAAAACTCTCCATTTGGAATCCAGAAAAGACTGACATTGAATTAATGCTTGAATTAAACAATGCACCACTAGAAGAAATAGATTTTTTTTATCAAACCAAAGATACGACTATCAAAAAAATAACTACAGGCACACGATTTCCTTTTAAACAGCGTCCAGTTAGAAACAGCACTTATGTCTTTCCAATTAAAATCCCTGCAGACAGCCAACAAACATTTTATTTGCGTATTGATTCTGTTGAAGCCTTAGCTATTCCTCTATCTATTCGAACAACAGAAGAACATGTTTATCAAGCAAAACTAACTCAACTTGCACTAGGTCTTGTATTAGGCATTCTCGTTAGCATGACACTTTATAATTTATTCTTATTTGTCGCATTCCGTGATTCAACGTATCTTTATTATGTCTTATATGTAATCAGCTCACTATTTTTTCATATGGCTGTTTATGGCGTTGGCTATCAATTCTGGCCAGAGGCTATTGCCTTTAATATTCGACTGCGTGATGTCAGCGCAAGCATGGCCATTACTTCTTTACTATTTTTTGTTCGAGTATTTTTTCAAGCTAGCAATCATTACCCTAGATTTAATAGGCTATTAATCGCAGTGACAATGTTTTCAGCAATCCCCATATTCACAACACTTGCCATTGGTCCTAATCTTACCAATCAAATAATTCCTGTTTCAGTATTGCTGTGTATCATAACTATAATAGGACTAACTGCTGTTCGCTATAAACAAGGCTATAAACCTGCACGTTTTTTTCTTTTATCCTGGATCATATTAAGCTTAAGCGCAATCACTTTTCCAATAGTTAATTTTGGATTAATAGAATACAATATTTTAATTCAATGGAGTTTTCAAATTGGAACTAGCTTGCAAGCAATTTTTTTATCTTTTGCATTAGCTGATCGAATTAATTTATTACGCGCTCAAAAATTTGAATCAGATAAGCTAGCAAAAGACGCGCAAGAAATAGCAAAAACTAAAAGCGAATTTTTAGCAAAAATGAGCCATGAAATTCGCACGCCAATAAATGGCGTTTTAGGAACAGCCGAACTATTAAGATCAACACCACTGCAACCGTTGCAAAAACACTACTCTGATGTGATTTTTAGCTCAGGAAAAGCATTACTGAGTGTAGTCAACGATATTTTGGATCATGCGAAAATTGAAGCAGGAAAAATGCAATTAGAAAATATCAAATTTAATTTAGATAAATTAATCAATGAATGTATTGCAATTTTCACCGTTATTGCCAGAGACAAAGAATTAGGCTTAGTTGCAGATATCTCACCAAATGTTCAAATTTATTTAAACGGCGATCCTGCTAGACTCCGACAGATTTTACTCAATTTATTAAGCAATGCTTTTAAATTTACTGAACATGGGGAAATTGTTATCAATGTTCAACTGCTCAATAAAAATAAAGAAAAGGCAATGTTGCGATTTGAAGTCAAAGATACGGGAATAGGCATCTCTGAGGATCAAAAAAGCTTTTTATTCCAACCATTTTCGCAAGCAGATAGTTCTGTTTCACGCCGCTTTGGTGGCTCTGGTCTTGGCTTAACAATCTCTAGAGAGTTAGTTGAGCTGATGGGTGGGGAAATTGGAATTGAGAGTCAACCAGGGAAAGGCTCAACGTTTTGGTTTACAGCAGAATTTGAGATCGCTACACAAGATCATATTTCTGAAACAAATCCTGATAAAAGTATCTTACAAGGTAAAAAGTTATTGATTATTGATGATCATGAAACATTTGGACTAGTCGTAAAAAGCCACGCATCAAATTGGGGGGTTGATGTTGACATTGCATTAACCATTAATGAAGCATCAACCAAGTTAAATGTATCAAAAGCTGAAACCAAGCCATATGACTTCATTATTTTAGATATACATTTGCCAGATGGTAATGGTTTGGATCTTGCAAAAACATTATCTTGTGAAGAGAAATCGCCGCCAATTTTACTGGTAACAGGACTTGAATTATTTCCATCAAATGACATGTTGAATGAGCTTGGCGTTAAACAGATATTAGCAAAACCATTGAGCAATCAGCAATTACTGAATGGACTACTATTATGTCTCTCTCAAAATAGCACACCACACAATGAATCCGGACAAAACACAGAACAATTTAGTCGGTTACGTGTCCTGGTTGCCGAAGATAATTCTGTCAATCAGTTAGTCATTAATGGATTACTAAAGAATTTAGGCATTACAGCAACAATTGTTTCAAATGGTTTATCAGTTGTCCAAGAAATTGAAAAACATCATAGTGATTATGATGTTATTTTAATGGATTGTGAGATGCCAGAACTAGATGGCTATAAAGCAACCAAAAAAATTCGCACTTCCATCTGAATTTTTAGATTCCTCATCTAAAGTATCATCCCTAACCACCTCAGCCTCCTTCGAA
>JAUIKI010000076.1 GCA_030430875.1 Gammaproteobacteria bacterium
CCCAAAAATGGTTTAATCACTAAAATGATTGCTACTGCTACACCTAGACATGCCATGGTTGTCGCTATCAATACTAAGCCAATATTTGTTGCTAATGTTGCTTCAAACAAAAGTTCTTTTGCAATAAAACCAAATACTGGGGGTAAACCAGCGAGTGAAAATGCTGCAACAATCATCAATATAAAAGTGATAGGCATGGTTTTTTTCAGGCCACCTAGCTGACTCAAATCTTTGGTGCCTGCGCTGTGGTCGATAGTCCCTGCCAACATGAACAATGACGCTTTATAAAGTGAGTGTGAGAGTAGGAATCCGACAAATGCAACAATTGCTGCTTGACTACCAATCCCCAACAAAAACGTTAAAGTGCCCAAAGCCATGAGCGTGGAATAAGCTAACACTTTCTTAAGATCAATGGCAGTATATGCCAAAATCCCACTCAAAATCATCGTGATACCCCCAGCCCATAGCTGTAAATTGGACCAGAGAATTTGCTCTCCCAATGCAGGATGTAATCGAGCCATCAGGAAAACGCCTGCTTTCACCATGGTTGCTGAGTGTAAAAAAGCCGATACAGGCGTAGGAGCTGCCATCGCATTGGGCAGCCAAAAGTGAAAAGGGAATTGTGCCGATTTGGTAAAAGCGCCCATTAAAATTAATACCAACATGACATTGACTAAAGTGCCATGAGCGTCAAGTGGCTGCTGAATTATCTCACTCATTTGCAGCGTACCCGTCATACTACTCAGTATAATGATGCCAGTCATCATGAGTAGACCACCGCCAACTGTCACAAAGAGTCCTTGCAATGCTAGCTTTCTTGTTTTTTCTGATTCATGATTAAATCCAATCAGCATGTAGGATGTGATGCTCGTAAGCTCCCAAAATACAAAAAGCAAAAGCAGGTTGTCGGCCATTACCAATCCCAACATAGCCGCCATAAATGCAAACAGCCATAGGAAAAAACGCCCTAAATCATGATGATCACGCATATAGTCACTGGCAAACCATACGATAAAACTACCGATACCAGTAATGAGTAAAACGAATAGGAGCGATAAACCATCAAAATAGAAAGACAGAGAGAGACCAATGGATGGCATCCACTGTGTGACTTGTGAAAAAGTCTGTCCATCGATAATGGCAGGCAAATAAGTGAGTGCATAAATAAATAAACAAGCAGGGATCAGCGCCAATAAACTTACTTTTTGACGTGTAGCCAACCAAGGCACCAGACGTGGGGAAAGTGCCGCAACCAATAAAACAATCAATACAAATGCAAGCATGACAACCTTTTTTTAAATCACATGTCTAATTTAGCTAACTTTTACTAAATGCGCTACAAACCTAATCCTTAAGAACTTTAAACGTTTGTTTACGCAGCAGCTGTCATAAAATATACGCAATTGACTCATTCTTACCAACGCTGCATCAATCATAACAACGACGGGTAATATCAAGCAATACTTTGTGTAAGATAATGCCCCCAAAAACGTTTGGTTTTTAACCGCTTAAAAAACATGGATAATATCGACATAGGATACAAAGCATTCAATTAGTCTAGGAAAAATATTCAAGTCAACCTGTGGATGGCGTGCACTATAAAAACTCGCAAAAAAACCAGTAAATTCTAACGGTAATTTTTTGATGAATCAGCCATGTTAACTATGTGATATGAAACTATTTTAAACCAGCAATCCAACCCGTTGTCCAGGCAGACTGAAAGTTATACCCACCAGTGATACCATCAATATCAAGCACTTCCCCAGCAAAGTAAAGACCAGGGCTAACTTTGCTCTCCATGGTCTGAAAATTCACTTCTTTTAAGCAGACACCACCGCAAGTGACAAACTCCTCTTTGAAAATACCTTTGCCTCTAATTTGAAATGTCGCTTGAGTGATTTCTAAGACTAACGCTTGCAGTTCTTTTTTAGACAAATCTGACCAGATTGGCTTAATTTTAGCAGAGGATATCTCTAAGATTTTAGACCAGTATCGTTTAGGTATATTAAATAAAGCGACTTTTGCTACCGTCGCTTTTGGGTGAGCTGTTTTGTATTCGTTTAGCTGAGCGAGAATAAAATCACTATTCATATCACCTGTGAAATTAATCGTTAAAGCAGCTTGGTAATTATGATGAAAAAGTTCTTTCGCAGCTAAGGCGGATAATTTAATGGTCGCTGGACCACTTAATCCCCAATGGGTAATTAATATTGGACCCGTTTGTTGGTGTTTTTTACCATCGCAATGAATTGCTAGTTTAGCATTAGTAAAACTCACGCCAGACAAATCTGTTAGTCGAGGATCTTTGATGTGAAAGCTAAAGAGCGACGGTATTAATTCAGTAATCGTATGCCCCAAAGATTCGGCTAGTTTTAAGCTAGCTTTTGAACCACCAGTCGTTAAGATGACTTGATCAAATGAAGGAGAAGATTCTTCATTATTGTGTCCAAAGAATAATTGATATTTACCATCATTATTCTTAATAATTTTTGTCACTTTATGTCGTGTTAGAATTTCAACGCCTAATTCCTTTGAGCGATTAATCAAGCAGTCAGCAATTGTTTGTGAACTGTCACTAATTGGAAACATTCGACCATCTGGCTCTGTCTTTAGCGTCACACCTTGATCTTTAAACCATTGAATCGTCTCCAATACAGCAAAACGCGAGAAAGGACCGCGCAATTCTTTGCTGCCACGTGGATAGCCTTTAATTAACTGAGTGACATCTGGGCTATTATTAGTCACATTGCAGCGTCCACCACCAGAGATTAACACCTTACCTAAAAGACTGCCGCTGGCTTCATAGATAATCACTTCGTGATCTTTTTGATGCGTGGCTGCACTAATCGCTGCGAAAAATCCAGCTGCTCCACCACCAATTACGGCTATTTTCTTATTTTTACGGATAGACATTTAGTTAAAATTCTTCATATGCTAATAATCTAATCATAAAACACAATAAGGCAAGTTTATTATTTCGTAATTTCCAAGAATTTATTGATGATCAAATACTCATTTCCCACTGCAAATTCAGCTTTAGCCAAAATGGATAGAACTTATATCTTTTGAGTTAACCCCACGGCCTTGTTCACAAATAGTTGAAATGCTTGCGTGCTAGATCGCCACTGCACCACTGGCTATAATCAAAATTTGAAGGGTTTTTTATTAACGCTTTGGACTCCTCAACAAATTTTAGAAGATGTGAATTACCCGTGTTTTCTGCTTGTTCCAAAAATTTTCTGATGTCTTGTTTGCTCACAGTATTATTATCATTAAGCACAGCATCACCAACAATAAAATATGCACACTCCAAAAAGAATAACTGTTTTGGGCATGCGCTATCGGCAGACAACTTGATAATAATGTCTGAAAAGCAAATATCACTCACAGTAAGATCAAAGTCTTGAGTTGGCGATTGTGCATCTTCATCAAAGGCCCATGCTCTGAGTTCTTCAATAATGTCTGGCGTAGGAAAAATAGTATATTTATTCATTAACAATCTATTACTTTGATTCATTTATTATGTTTTGTGGCTTTTTCATTTCACTCTCATATTAGTTTTGCTAAGCGAAAATGACCCAGAAGAACCATAACACCAAAAACTAATAGATGTTATTTTAATCTAATTCGTGCTATAGCCTATTAATGATTGCCTCTACGCATTCTTTCGGGTTGCTTTGTGCAATGAAATGCCCACCATTTAATTGTTTAATCTGTAAATTAGCACATACTTTTTGAAATTGAAAAACAGCTTTTTTGCTAACCAATTTATCTTTAGTTGCTTGTAGGTATGTACAAGGAATGTGGATCCTGTTACTTGGCTCACCCAAATTAGCAATATATTTTAACCGTTTTTTCAACGTAGCATCACTCACCAATCGAAGTGATTTCAAAAATAAATCAACTAAATCTTTGCGATTCAAACTACCAAAAAATAACCAACTAAGAAAGAATTTTGGGATTAAATTAAATCGTAATATTGATATCGGAGCTAAGTAGCTAAATTTACTGATGTAAGATGGTCGAGCTAAAAAACTAGCAGCAAAGAAAACATGTTTGATATTTAAGGTGCTAATTTGGCAAAGTTGATAAGCAATAAGGCCTGAATATGACTCGGCAAAAATCATAATTGGTTCTTCGCCAAACTGCTTAGCTATTTCATAAGCTTGAGATTTGGCATCATCTTCTTTAAGGCTCGAAAGAGGAATAACCGTTGTATCAATAGATACTGGTAGCAAGTTGATCATTGGTTCGAATAACTGACCAGTTCCATCCATGCCGGGTAATAATATGAGTTTACTTGTTGGCTGATGATGCATCTAAACGCTCAATAGTAAAAGCAATTGATTTACCCACTAATTTTTCGTCATTTGACTCAATGGGAGCCTCTACGTTGAAAAGCCCAACATCAACCATGACAGGTTTTATAGAAGTGATTATTCCGTATGCTTTGTAACACCAACTTGATTGATGCTCTAATTCTTTTTTGGCTTCGGGATTACCGGAAAATATGCTCTCCCATTCCTCACTGTCATCATAAAGACCAGCGGATAGTTCAATATTGACCGTTTCACCAGAAGTCATCTCTTCGGAAGTGAATGCATCCATGACATAAAGCACCTCACCCTTTATTTCGACTGTAGCCTCGAGACATTCACCTTCTGTGCTTATAAGCGTTGCTTTCATATTCTTTGGTCAGTTGATGCAGGGATTGGTTAAATATTTTACTGCCAGACATCTAATAGTGGTTCGTAGTTTATTTTTGCTGATTTTTTTCTTTATCCCACAGATTTATTACCATATTTTTCTGTTTATCTTTTGTAAGACCCATAAAATGGGTCCATGTTACAACTGGAATATCAGCGTCATAATCTATCAGGTCATCGTTGTATGAAGAAAGCTTAGCGCCACAATTGGGGCAAAGTGGAAACTCTTTTGAATATTGCTTGGCATTGAGTTCATCCGCACAACTTACGGCCACACTCTGAAAAATAGATAATTCGGGATTTATATTTTTTGGGTTAAAACCACATTCTTGTTCACAGATAGTTGAAATAAGTGACCATGCCTCTTCAGATATAATTTGAGCATAGCCAAAATCTTTGCCATCTTTGGTTTGAAGGATGAGCTCACCATAAGAAAAATCACCCAAAACTGGAATGGAGACATTGTGGATACATACTCCACAAAAATTTGTAAAAAATCTCACTTGTCTATAATTCATTTATTGGATTTTTTTCCATGACTGAAACTGTTTCTCTAGCTTGCTTACTGCTCAATCCTGCTAAAATCAATATTTCTCGCGCAGATTTCCAGTTTTTTGTGTTAATTGCTTGATCGAATTCATCATGTAATTGTAATTCAAACAATTTTTCATTTATGGTCATCCCCTTTGTTCTTTGCATGGGCTGGCCTTTAGATGGAATATAAAAACACCAGACACAATTACTTAACTCGCCTGCCATGAATAAAGTGCATTTTTCTTGGCTTTCAATATAGTAAAGATGCAACATGTGTTTTTGGGACGGATAGCTTGGGTGTGGCACCTCCAAAGTTCGTAGACTCAGGTCATTCCATTCCCCCATCCAAATATCCACACCGTCTATTTCCAAGTATTCTCCACCAATAACCACTGATAGTAATGTCCAATCTTTAGTATTCATACTTGATATCACCAATACCTTTGTTTGGATATATTTCCATGCTGAAACCATCGCATTATGTATCTATCTCTTTAACATTATTCAGCTGGAGAAATAATAACGTCTTCTTCAGCTGATATTGGGCATGCGAGCAATATGTGATATCCTTGAATCATAAGAAAAAGAGGATAATCAGCTTGCCTAAGCCCAATAGCTAGATTGAAGTATTTTCGTGCTCTCTTTATCAGCTGACCAAAATCTTCAGGCATAATGTAGATACCGGATTTCTCATCAACAGGAAGATCAACTGGAATGATGTATACCCATTACAGACCCTTCTTGATGTTGAGTTTCAGAAACAAATCGATCAGTTTGCACCGAAAGTTTGTATGTCTCGCCTGACTCTCCATCTATAAGCGTCACTGAAACAACCCCATTTTCAAATGATACATTTTCGATAGTTGAATCACCGCTTATGTCATTTACTCGCATTTTTATATCACCTATATACTTTAACGTCAAAGCTGACGGATTATTTGGTTCAACCCCCTGAGTTCAAAGTTTAGTTTCAATATTCATTTCTACTTTGAAAAATAGACGGGCCTGCAATGCCTTGCTCTACCTCTAAATCTCATAGGCTTCTATAACCATCTCTCCATCAATCGAGATCTTCGTAGCACTGAATTGAGTTCCACAAATCTTACACTTGACCTCATCTGGAAGACAAATCACGCCACCTTCTTTTTTTATGACCTTGACCAAGAGTTCAGGCCTGGTTTTGCCTAAATAATAAACCTGAGTAAGATCGAGATGATAAATACTGCCCGACTGGCTCCAACATAGGTCTCAAAATCGCCGCCAGACCCTCTTTCAAACATCTTAAATTCTACTGTCGGCAAATTACAGCGAGGGCAGGCAGCATGGCAAAGTGAGATCAGCAGTCTATTTTTTCTCATTATTTCTTCAAAACCTTTTTCTAGAAAAAAATAATAGTAAATTGATTGTCACCATAAAAATCATTGTGAAAAACCCAATCAGCATAAGATCATACATTTTAAAGTTTGCTGCGTCAGAAAGAAATGTTAAACATATCAACCCGTAACCCAAGACAGGAATCAACATGATAGAATTTTTTGTTTTGTTCATTTGTTGTGGTATAAAATATTCAAATATCCTGAAGGCACCTGTTACAATAATAGTAACAATATACCAGCCGATGAAGTTACCTATTGGAACACCAAAGTAAGGCCCTCCATCTAACCATATCCAACTGCCAGATTTCACAGACAAAGGATCCAT
>JAUIKI010000077.1 GCA_030430875.1 Gammaproteobacteria bacterium
GTTCTTGCATTTGTCTGAATGTATAAATGGCTTATTTATTAGAAAATTTATGTAAATAACAATGATAATAAAAAAAAACAAAATAAAAAAAATAAAAAATACAGATTAAGAAGAAAATGAAAAAACCAATATGTAAATAAATATTTAATTAGAATAAATACATAAATAGATTATGAATATAGTTTTCACTAGTTTTTGACTTGAAAACATAACAAGAAATAAAGTTGTTGTTCGTAAAGAACAAGCAAATGTCTGCTCAATGACTGGATATGACACTTATCCAACACATGTCATCCAAAATCATCTATTTTTTCATGATGTGGCTTGCTATCAGCTTGGGAGCAGCAAGCTATCTAAATTTAACTGAAGAACTACTGCAAGATGCAGAGACTAAATATGGAAAAGCCGCAAGAAACCGACTGATTCACTGGGACAAACTAATTCCTGACTTAAAACACCTCTCAGAAATGCAAAAATTAATCAAGGTTAATCAATTTTTCAACCGTGTTCGTTTCCTCTCAGATGATCTGCATTGGGGACAAAATGATTACTGGGCAACGCCAATTGAATTCATTGCATCTAATGGCGGTGATTGTGAAGATTTCTCCATTGCAAAATATTTCACATTACGCGAACTTGGAATCCCAGAAGAGCGCCTATACTTAACCTATGTAAAAGCAATTGAATTAAATCAGGCACACATGGTTTTAACCTATTACACATCACCCTCGTCAGAACCTTTGGTGCTGGACAACCTGATTAATGAGATAAAAAAAGCATCGAAACGTCAGGATTTACTACCCGTTTATAGCTTTAATGCAGAGGGATTATGGCTAGCAAAAGCACAAAAACGTGGCAAACATGTGGGGTCATCTGATCAGCTAAGCAGCTGGGTTGAATTTAAAAAACGCTTACAACGTTATGATATTGGACAATCATTAAACTAGAGAGACAACCATGAAACTGTCAAGACAACTCGAGCTCATGCTGCTGGCTGTTTTTTTGATTATATACATTGGAACACTTTGGGTTAATCTTGCTAATACGCAGTTTTATTTAAACACTCAACTGGAAAGTCACGCTCAAGACACATCAAGTTTTCTGGGAATAGCCATTTCACGCCAACTGCAAGATGGTGATAGTGCTGCGATGGAGACACTTGCAAATGCACTGTTTGATCGCGGAGATTATAAAGAAATCACCATTGAATCGTATGATGGCATTGAAACCATTGAGCGCAAAACTGCAATCAGTGTAGAAAAAGTGCCGCAATGGTTCATCAACTTTTTCACACTGGAAACACCCAGAAAACATTCAGAAATCATGCAGGGCTGGAATCGAATTGGTAAAGTCTATGTGCAAAGTCATCCTGGTTATGCCTATTCAGTACTATGGAAATCAACCATCCGACTTTTCATTTTTTATTCTGCATTATTCATTGCATTTTCTCTTGCTGGGATTTTCATATTACGTCGACTATTAAAACCGCTAAAACAAGTGGTTGAGCAAGCCAAAGCATTGTCGAGACGTGAGTATATTATTCAAAAAGATATTCCAAAAACACATGAATTAAAAGTCATTGTTGAAAGCACCAACTTAATGACTAGTAGCATTCAAGGATTATTTGAAATTCAAGCTCGCAATACGCAGCGATTAAAAGAACTTGCCTACAAAGATCCACTCACTGGATTTCACAATCGGCGCCATTTCGAAGCACAACTTAAATGCAATTTATTAGCATTACCTAATGAAAAACACTGTGGCGCATTATTACTGATACAAATCCATAAGCTAGAAGAAATCAATCGTGCCAATGGATTCGAAGCTGGTGACCAATTATTAATAAAAGCATCAAATCTAATCAAAACATCATTGAAAGGAATCAGCCAACACATCATTGGTAGAATGGCTGGAGCAACATTTGCTATTTTGCTTCCCCACTTAAATTCAAAAGAAGCTGAAAGCATCGCGCAAGTATTTTGTGAAAAACTACCGACACTATATAGCAAACAATATACTTTATCTGCAGATGTTGCTCACATTGGCATCTGCATATATCAAAGTGGTCAAGATGCGCATGATGTACTATCTGATGCCGATGCTGCAATGCGTGAGGCACAAGCCAAAGGAATGAATACTTGGAAAATTTATGCAGCCTCTTCATTAGGAGAAATTCAACTCAGACATGAGCGAATGTCTATCATTGCAAATGTCATTAGCCAAGAGTCTATAGTTTTGTTTGCACAATCTGTTGTTGATACAACGGATGAACAGAATATTATGCATTCAGAGTGCCTCATGCGTATTCCAACCACTGATGGCAAACTTCAATCAGCAGAAATTTTCATCCCAATTGCTGAGCAAGTTGGACTTGCTCGCGAACTTGACAAGCAGGTGTTAAAAAAGCTGATTGATTATTTGAATTCCGATGTAAAAAATAACAATAAAGCTATTTTCTCGATGAATCTATCATTAACTGCATTTGAAGACCCCAAATTTGTTAAAGAAATTTACGATTTACTAGCAACAATCAAAACAGAAAACAAACGAATTATTTTCGAAGTAACAGAATATGCTGTTATTCATAACACTGCATTCTTAAAGTCTTTTGTGAAAAAAATCCAAACTCTGGGGCATGGATTTTCCATTGATCACTTTGGTAACAGCTATTCAGATTTTGGCTATTTCCACTCATTAAAACCTGATTATGTGAAATTAGATAAAACCTATGCATCATCAATTCTTGAAGACGAAGACAGTCAATTTTTTGTCGATGGAATATGTCAAATTTGTCACCATCAAAATATTAAAGCTATTGCTGTCGGCGTTGAACGCGATGATCAGCTGTTGCAATTCAAAAATCTAGGCATTGATGGCATTCAAGGGTTTATCGCAGGTGAGCCTGTTAAGCTTTTAAACAACGATAATCATTCCGATAAAAAATAACCATAAACTCTTACATTATCTAATTTTTCACTTGTTAAAACAGCATGTTATGGACCACATTGTCCGCAATTATCTCGCATACTTCCTCGCGAGATAATTGCTCATATTATCGCTAGTTTTCTTGCAAATATACCAACTTGAGCTAAACCTAAAGTAACGCATAGAACTAGCTGGAAACAACATGGCCGAACCTGCAAAAATTCATACGAACATTAATGATGAAAAAAATTCTGCTGCTCAGCAAGAAAAAAACAATCAAGAGTCTCCGCACATTTCATCTGTCGACCCAGGATTTTCTGATCAATTTGATCCTTTGCTTTCTTGCTTGCAAATTATCACCAAACTAAACAACAAACCTATCTCTATAGAAACAATTAAAGCTGGATTACCGCTTGTAAAAAATCAACTCACACCTAATTTATTCATCCGATCAGCCAAACGAATTGGTTATTCAGCTCGATTAATTCAGCGACCTTTGGAAGAGTTATCTGAATTTGTTTTACCTGTTGTTTTATTACTAAAAGATAATCTTGCCTGTGTATTAATTCATACAGATCATCAGAACAACATTGCCACGGTGATCCAACCAGAATCAGGTGACGGCGAAAAGAAATTATCACTCAGCGATCTAGCTGAACAATATACTGGCTATACTTTTTTCATTCAGCAAAGCCATCAATTTGATGAACGTTCACCAGAAGTTTTCAAGCTCAAATCAAAACATTGGTTTTGGGGAACATTATTTCAATCTTGGCGCATCTATCGCGATGTCTTGCTAGCATCATTTCTCATCAACATTTTTGCATTAGCAAGTCCATTATTTGTAATGAATGTGTATGATCGCGTTGTTCCAAACCACGCACTTGAAACATTATGGGTGCTTGCAATTGGTATTGGCATTGTCTATGGATTTGATTTACTAATGCGAAGTTTACGTGGCTATTTCATCGATATCGCTGGACAAAAAGCAGATATTTTAATTTCGGCAACCATTTTTGAAAAAATTCTCAATATCAAAATGGCACATCGACCTCAGTCAGTTGGCGCATTTGCAAATAATGTAGGTGAGTTTGAAAGCGTACGCAACTTCATTACATCGTCAACTTTAACAACATTAATTGACTTACCATTCGTGTTACTTTTCATTCTTATCATTGGTTTAATTGGCGGACCAATTGCCTTAATTCCAATAACTGCAATCATAATCACTGTCACTTATGGCTTACTTATTCAGGGACCGCTTCGCAAAGCTGTTGAGCATACCTTCAGAGCTAATTCTCAGAAGCAAGCAACACTGGTTGAATCACTCACCAATCTTGAAACCATCAAAGCGATTGGTGCTGAAAGTATTGTGCAAAGTAAATGGGAGAAAACAGCTGGATTCTTGGCACGCTGGAGCATTCGATCAAGATTATTAACAAACTCTGCAACCAACTTAGCAGTTTTCCTACAACAAATAGCTTATGTTTCTGTCGTAATCTTAGGGGTATATTTAATCACTGAAGGTGACCTTAGCTTGGGTGGATTAATTGCCTGTGTTATCTTAGTTGGTCGAGCCATTGCACCAATGGCACAAGTTGCTGGCCTTGCAACACAATATCACCACGCACGTGCTGCAATCAACTCGATTAACCAAATGATGGCTCTTCCAGTTGAACGTCCTCAAGGAAAACAGTTTATTGAAAAACCTGATATAAACGGCACCATTGAATTTAAAGCAGTTAATTTCTCCTATCCTGGTGAAACAACTGAGGCACTAAAAGATATATCTTTTCAAATAAAACCAGGTGAAAAAGTTGGTATTATTGGGCGTATTGGATCAGGGAAAACCACCATTGAAAAATTAATTTTAAATTTGCACCAACCTTCTAAAGGATCAATTTTTATTGATGATGTAGACATTGCACAACTTGATCCAGCTGTTTTGCGACGCCATATTGGTTATGTCCCACAAGATCTCAGTTTATTTTTTGGTAGCGTTCGTGAAAATATCACCTATGCTGCTCCTGCAGTTGATGATCAAATTCTATTAAAATCTGCTGAAATTGCCGGCGTGACCGATTTTGTAAAACGACATCCCAATGGATTTGACATGAATGTTGGTGAGCGTGGTGAACACCTTTCAGGTGGGCAACGACAAAGTATTGCAATTGCTAGATCATTAATTCTCAACCCACCAATATTAATACTTGATGAACCAACCAATGCAATGGATAACACCAGTGAAGAACTATTTAAAAAACGCATTGGAGACTATCTTGCAGATAAAACCCTGGTATTGGTTACTCATAAAGCGTCTCTGTTAGAGCTAGTTGATCGAGTAATTGTCATTGATAATGGCGTAATTCGAGCAGACGGACCCAAGGCTAATGTAATTGAAGCTTTGAAACAAGGCAAAATAAAATCTTCATAACTTAACTCGATGTAAAAACATGAAAGAAAAACTGATACAAACTGATGATATTGATTTTATGAGTGAAACGAGAGCTGCATTGAAATCGCAAGTTCCCAAAGGTGCACGCATCCTCATTTGGGGGACACTCGCTTTCTTCAGTAGCGCTATTGTCTGGGCAAAATTTGCAGAAATTGATCAAATCACTCGAGGTGTTGGCCAAGTTATTCCATCTAGACACGTGCAAGAAATTCAAAATCTTGAAGGTGGCATTGTCTCAGAAGTTAAGGTTAAAGAAGGTGAAATTGTTGAAGAGGGTCAAATCTTATTACGCATTGATGACACACGTTTTTCATCATCCTATCGAGGCAGCCATCTTGAACTTCTGGCATTAAAAGCCAAGGCTGCTCGACTAAAAGCAGAATCAAATAACACTGACTTAATATTTCCTGATGATGTCATCAAAGGGCATGCAGAACTTGCCACACAAGAAGAATCACTCTTTAACTCGCGAAAAGAAGAGTATGAAAATAATCTAAATATTTTTGAAGACCAAGTCAAGCAAGCTGAACAAGCACTTGCCGAACTCAAAGCAAAAAAAGGACAAACTGAGCGCAGCTATAACTTAGCTTATAGCGAACTCAGTTTAACCCGTCCTTTAGTAAAAGAAGGGGCAATTTCTCGAGTTGAAGTCATTCGTCTAGAACGTCAAGTTAACGATCTTCGAGGTGAATTAGAAAGAACCAAGCTAGCAATTCCTGGCGGAGAATCAAAACTTGAAGAAGCTAAACGCAAACTTGAAGAAGTGCGATTAAGCTTTCAAAACGATGCTCAAACTCAACTAAATGCAACATTTGGTGAATTATCAAAACTTTCAACATCAAATGAAGCACTAGAAGATCGAGTAAATCGCACATTAGTTCGATCACCAGTAAAAGGCATTGTAAAACAAATCTTAACCAACACCATTGGTGGTGTCATTCAACCCGGTGATGTCATGCTAGAAATTGTACCACTGGAAGATACACTATTAGTTGAGGCAAAAGTACGTCCAGCTGACATTGCCTTTCTTCATCCCAGCCAAAAAGCTATTGTGAAGTTCACTGCTTATGATTTTGCCATTCATGGTGGTCTTGAGGCAGATGTTGTACATATCAGCGCAGATACCATTACCGATGAAAAAGATGAAAGCTTTTATTTAGTCCGTGTACAAACAAATCAAAATTATTTAGGTAATGATAGTAATGCATTACCCATCATCCCAGGAATGACCGCAGAAGTTGATATCATTACTGGGAAAAATACCGTCCTAGATTATGTACTAAAACCCGTGCTTCGAGCAAAATCGCGAGCATTAACAGAACGGTAAGTATCATGTTGTTATGTTGTAGCTCAAATTCTGAATTTACATCGCGCTGGAGCACTGTGCTTTCTGATGATTATCCGCTCGCGAGTGTTAACTCACTACAATCACTTGCCTACCATTTGAAAAACAGTCACCCGGATATTATTCTTTTACATCTCAATTTGCCTGGTTTGCATGGCATTAACGGTGCAATTTAACTAAGACGCCAATTCCCTCTCATT
>JAUIKI010000078.1 GCA_030430875.1 Gammaproteobacteria bacterium
CAGAATCAAATTGGAGACATAATATGAGTAAAATTATCGGAATTGACTTAGGAACAACTAACTCTTGCGTTGCAATCATGGAAGGTGGAAAACCTAAAGTTATTGAAAATGCAGAAGGTACCCGAACAACACCATCGACTGTTGCTTATTCTGACGACAATGAAGTATTAGTAGGACAATCAGCAAAAAGACAGGCAGTCACTAACCCTAAAAACACCCTTTTTGCAGTCAAACGTCTCATTGGTCGAAAATTCAAAGATGATGTCGTGCAAAAGGATATCAAAATTGTGCCTTATGAAATTACCGCTGCTGAAAACGGTGACGCTTGGGTCGCTGTAAAAGGCGAAAAAATGGCTCCTCCACAAATTTCTGCTCAAATTTTAAAAAAAATGAAGAAAACAGCCGAAGACTATCTCGGTGAAGAAGTTAAAGAAGCCGTTATCACTGTCCCTGCTTATTTTAACGATTCTCAGCGTCAAGCCACTAAAGACGCTGGTCGCATCGCAGGCCTTGATGTCAAACGAATTATCAATGAGCCAACAGCTGCAGCCCTTGCCTATGGCATGGACAAAAAACGTGGTGACTCAACCATTGCCGTTTATGATTTAGGTGGTGGAACATTTGATGTATCAATCATTGAAATTGCTGAAGTTGATGACGAACATCAATTTGAAGTGCTTGCCACAAATGGTGATACATTCTTAGGTGGTGAAGATTTTGATGTGCGCATCATTGACTACCTGGCTGATGAATTCAAAAAAGAAACTAGCATTGATTTACACAGTGATCCTTTAGCACTGCAACGCCTTAAAGAAGCTGCCGAAAAAGCAAAAATTGAACTATCTTCTAGTCAACAAACAGATGTTAATCTACCTTACATTACTGCTGACAACACAGGGCCAAAACATCTTAATGTTAAGTTGACTCGCTCAAAATTAGAAGCCCTCGTTGAAGACTTAGTGAAACGAACAATCGGCCCATGCGAAACGGCATTAAAAGACGCTGGTATAAAAGCAAGTGATATTACTGATATCATTTTAGTTGGTGGTCAAACTCGCATGCCATTAGTTCAAGATAAAGTGAAAACATTTTTCGGCAAAGAACCTCGCCGTGATGTAAACCCAGATGAAGCAGTCGCTATTGGTGCTGCAATTCAAGGAGCAGTCTTGTCAGGTGATGTGAAAGATGTCTTATTACTTGATGTCACCCCATTGTCTTTGGGAATTGAGACACAAGGTCAAGTGATGACTGCTCTGATCGAAAAAAACACCACCATCCCAACCAAGAAATCACAAATTTTCTCAACGGCTGAAGATAACCAAACAGCAGTGACAATTCATGTTCTTCAAGGTGAACGCAAACGTGTTGAAGGCAACAAATCTCTGGGTCGGTTTGATTTAGCTGACATTCCACCGGCACCACGTGGCATGCCTCAAGTTGAAGTAACATTTGACATTGATGCAAATGGTATATTGCATGTTTCAGCAAAAGACAAAAATACCGGCAAAGAACAATCAATTGTCATCAAGGCCTCTAGCGGACTTTCTGATGATGAGATTGAGAAAATGGTGAAAGATGCTGAAGCTCATGCTGAAGATGATCGCAAGTTTGAGGAAATGGTTGGAGTTCGCAACCAAGCTGACGGCCTTCTCCACTCTACCAAGAAAATAGTAGAAGAAGCTGGCGACAAAATCAGTGAGGATGAAAAATCCAGCATTGAAACAGCCATTGCTGAATTAGAAACTGCCATCAAGTCTGATGAGAAAGAACTTATTGAAGAAAAAACAAAAGCATTAAGTGAAATATCAGCGAATCTTGCTCAAAAAACGTATCAATCAGCTGAACAAGGTCAAGCAGAACCAGAACCTGGGCAAGAGCAAGCACAATCCGCAGATGATGCTGTTGACGCTGAATTTGAAGAAGTAAATGATGATGAGAAAAAGTAGAAACATCATCCATAAAATGAATGAGTTAAACACAGGTGTCCTGGCGCCTGTGTTTTGTTGTAAGAATTTTTTCCACTCATCCGCCAAATGATTTCAGCGGATGAGTAACGCTTCATTCACATAACTGCTTGGATTTAACTATTTTTTTACGTCAAGTAAAGCAAATAAAATAAAACAGACTAAGCTATATTGGTTCTGACAATGGTTATTGATTATGTCAAAAAAAGATTATTACGATGTATTAGGTGTTGATCAAAGCGCAAGTGAATCTGACATCAAAAAAGCATTTCGACGCTTAGCCATGAAATGTCATCCAGATCGAAATCCAGATGACAAAGCAGCTGAAGAGAAATTTAAAGAGATTAATGAGGCATATGAAATTTTAGCCGATGAAAAAAAACGTGCTGCTTACGATCAATATGGTCATGCGGGCGTTGATCCAAACATGGGCGGAGGTGGATTCTCATCACACAGCAACTTTAGTGACATTTTTGGGGATGTTTTTGGAGATATCTTCGGAGGTAGTGGTGGATCTTCTCGACAACGCTCAAGCCGAGTACAGCGCGGTGCTGACCTAAAATATACCCTTGATTTAGATTTAGAAGATGCCGCACATGGTACAGATGTCAAAATTCGCGTACCAAAATCAAAACGTTGTGATGATTGTGATGGTTCTGGCGCTAAAAAAGGATCCAAACCCGTTGACTGCTCTATGTGTGGTGGAGCGGGTCAAGTCAGGATGCAACAAGGTTTTTTTGCGATACAACAAACCTGTCCACGCTGTCATGGCCAAGGAAAAACCGTCAAAGATCCATGCACAACGTGTCGAGGCGAAGGCCGTGTCAAAGAACAAAAAAATCTATCCGTAAAAATCCCACCTGGCGTGGATAACGATGACAATATTCGTTTATCAGGTGAAGGTGATGCCGGACTGCATGGCGGACCAGCTGGAGATTTATACATTCAAATTCGCGTCAATGAGCATAAAATTTTTACACGTAGTGGTACTAATTTATATTGTGACGTGCCGATTAGTTTTGTTGACGCAGCACTGGGTGGCGAACTTGAAGTACCAACATTAGATGGCCGAGTTAAATTAAAAATTCCAGCAGAAACACAAACCGACAAACAATTTCGCATTCGTCACAAAGGTGTTCGCTCAATTCGTGACGGTTCAATTGGCGACCTCATTTGTAAAGTCATCATAGAAACTCCTGTGAAGCTGGATAAACACCAAAAAGATTTGTTAAAGCAATTTCAAGATGCCTTAGAAAAAAATACCAACAAGCATGCACCAAAAACAAATGGCTGGTTTGATGGCGTAAAAAAGTTTTTTGAAGACATGAAATTCTAGGGGAGAAATCATGACACGGATCGCAATTGCAGGCGCTGCTGGCAGAATGGGTTGCATGTTAATCAAAGCAGCTCATCAACATGCTAATAGCAAGCTAACTGCAGCAATCGTCCGATCCAAATCATCTAAATTTGGCCTAGATGCCGGTGAGCTTGCCGGTATTGATCGCATTGGCATTAAAACCACAGGTAGCTTAAGTGGTGTTACTGATGATTTTGATGTATTAATCGATTTCACCAATCCACAAACAACACTGCAAAATCTCACGATCTGCCAAACATCTCAAAAAGCTATTGTCATCGGCACAACAGGCTTTAGTCTCGATGAAAAACAAATTATCCATGAAGCTGCTCAATCAATTCCAATTGTTTTTGCCCCGAACATGAGCATTGGTGTTAACTTACTCATTCAATTATTACAACAAGCTGCAACTGTGTTAGGCGACTCTGCCGACATTGAGATCATTGAATCTCATCACCGCAACAAAATTGATGCGCCCTCAGGAACTGCATTACAAATGGGGGAAGCAATCGCTAAAACCTTACAGAAAAATTTATCCGAACAAGGCGTTTATACTCGTCATGGCATTATCGGCAAACGTCCTAAAGGTAGCATTGGATTTTCCACGATTCGGGCAGGAGACATTGTTGGTGAACACACTGCACTATTCGCCTGCGAAGGTGAACGCTTAGAAATCACTCACAAAGCTACCGACCGTCTTGCGTTTGCAAAAGGTGCAGTTCGCGCCGCAATTTGGTTAAGCAGCAAATCAGCTGGGCTTTATGATATGCAAGATGTCTTGAAGTGAATCAACTGATTGTAGTTGTCAGTGCCAAATTGATTGCTTAATACAACGATAACCTAAAGTCTTTGTAGCAAAAGAGACTAAAGACATGCCAGTGACTTAATCTAAAAGCCTGTGTGATTAAATCACTGGTAAAGGCTGTAAACTAGCAACCACACTCAATGATTTTACAATAGTTCGCGTAGATATCGTAGACGATATTTTCAGCATCTTTTTTGCATTGTTCTGCTGTTTTACCTGAAGCAAGGCACTTAGCTTTTCCCACACTACCGCTAGGAAATGCCTGTATATTTGCTGAAAATAAACCCATTAAAGCCACTAACATTATCATTTTTTTCATCATTTCTTCTCCAACATGGTTAATATAAAGTTTCATTGTTTTTTATTGAAAAGCTCCAACGTACAGTATCAGCAATCTAAACTGCGCTGACTGTCAACATCCTAAAAAGCCACAATTAAATTCAAAAATATGAATTTTCTTTAGGGAATGTAGCCAGAAGGATTAGTACATTCGCCATCAATGAATTTGCAAAATTCCGACGCGATTGTTTCTGCAATCATTAATCCACTTCTACACTTCTCCCTGTCTGCTTCTGTTTTAGCATTATTAATACACTTCGCTTTTGCTACACTACCACTGGGAAATGCCTGTATATTTGCTGAAAATAAACCCATTAAAGCCACTAACATTATCATTTTTTTCATCATTTCTTCTCCAACATGGTTAATATAAAGTTTCATCTTTTAACACGATAACAATCATTATGTCGTAGCAATCGTATTAGCGGTTCAAATTGATTTATTCGTTCTGCTATACAATAAATACGATATAACGAAGCCATTCTAAGAACTAGCACAAGTAATATCCGAGAATATTATCTAAAATAAGGTGGTTACACAGTTTTTATCGGGCTGAAATTTTAAAGTTCAGGGGGAAGATTAAGATACTCACACTGACAATTTAAAACTGCTGCAAATAAACGACTACGCTCACGCATAACGTTCAATAGCATGGATCAGAATAACACGCGCTAGATCAGCTATTTATTTAAGAATTTATCCAAGTGGTTAGCAAAGGCTTGTCGATCACGTTGACTCAATGGTGGCGGACCACCTGTTTGCACACCACTGGAACGCATCGTTTCCATGAAATCACGTAAATTGAGACGAGCACCAATGTCATTTTTTGAAAACAACTCACCTCGATGGCTGAGTGCATGCCCCTCTTTAGCAATCACTTCAGCTGCCAATGGAATATCACTGGTAATCACAAGATCTCCAGGATTGATTCTTTTGACAATTTCATTGTCAGCAACATCAAATCCAGAAGCAACTTGCAGCATGTTAATGTATCGAGACGAAGGCGTATACAACGGCTGATTAGCGACTAATGTGAGCTCTATTTGGACGCGCTGCGCGGCTCGAAATAAAATATCTTTAATAACAACAGGACAAGCGTCTGCATCCACCCATATTTTCATTGGTTACTCTGTCGATTGGATTTCATGTGGCCATGCTTTCACTGTAACACTGCGGTTATTAAGTGTAACACTGCCAAAAAAAACAGGATTCAAGCGCATATTTTGCAAATAATTCAGTCGCCGTTATCTCACCCTGATTTGCTTAGCAACATGTGCCACACAAACACTGTCCCTTTCTGTGAATTGTATCTGACATGTTTCTGTTCTAGTAATTAGTGGGGCTAGCCCAATCCTATGATATCAAAACTTGTGCAACACAATGACTCATTTATTTTTGATCCGCTTGGTCAAGCGTTTTCTGGATAATGTCTATTGGTCGATCCCCCATGATCAAATTATTATGACCTATCTCGGGCACACAAATATCATTTGCACGACCTAAGACCGTTGAGCGTGACGGAATGACCATCTCATCAAATTTAGCATGCACACATTGTATGTTTTCCATTTTAGAATAGTTTGCTGATAAGGTTTTTAACAAACTTGATCCAGGCCTCATTTGCCAAAATGATTTGACAAAAAACACCGGCAGTACAATCAGCGCATAATAGTATTGAATACATACCGCCAACAGTATTGTCACAGCCAACGCTGCTAATAGTCCAATATTACCCCAGTGATTTCCTCGAAACGGACAAGCAACAGCCAATAATTTATCAATACGTTTATCACCATTGAACAAGGCTTGAAGCCCAATTAATCCACCCAACGAATGGGAGACAATAATGACTTTATTTAAATCATGTTGCTCTAAATAAGTTGATAGTTGCTGAGCCTTTTTTCTCACATCACCCAACTGAAACCCCAAGGGTAAAATATGGGTTGGATAGCCAGCAGCATTTAATTTTATTTGTAATTTTCGCAAAGACAAAGATCGCCCCATCCAACCAGGGACTAAAATTACAGTTTGCTTAATACCTGTCGTCAACGGTTTAATGTGATAAAAAGCACCAATAATCGACTGCAATGTATAAAGATTTAAATAAAATATTTCCCTGATTATTCCTGTAATTAAATTACCCATATTCATTTATTCTTAGTTATTATTTGTTATATTTTCACAGAGTCTAATACGATAGATTAAGTAATGCTATTAAATAGTATCACAGCAACAAACCTCGTGATGACGTTATTGCAAACACTCTCAGATTTATCAATAGGCAATTTGGACCTTCTTTAGCCAAACTACTTGCCACTCACACCAATTCAAACAACTAGCGGATTCTTTGATAAAACAGTCATCAGCAACATTTTTTGTCTATTTTTTATAGGGATTAAAAGAAAATTAAAGAAATTAAACCTTTT
>JAUIKI010000079.1 GCA_030430875.1 Gammaproteobacteria bacterium
ACCCGCCTAGTGGATGCAGGTCTTGGCTGCCCTGATTGGCCAGGTTGCTATGGATTTTTAACAGTTCCCACCACTGACGAGCACATCAATCTTGCAGAGCAACGATTCCCAGGAACGCAAGTTGAAACGAGCAAAGGTTGGCCTGAAATGATTCATCGCTATCTAGCAGGCACTTTGGGGTTATTAATCCTGACCATTACCATACTTTCTATTGTAAGGCGTCGGCAATTTGTCAATCAGCCAATTTGGCTCCCATTAGGATTAACTGCCTTAGTCATCTGGCAAGCATTATTTGGCATGTGGACAGTCACATTAAAACTGTGGCCACAAATTGTCACCGCACATCTTTTAGGTGGCTTTGCTACCCTATCACTACTGTGGCTACTAACGCTACGCTTATCCAACCAAACTTGGCTTGCAGATACTCATACTTTTAGCAAACTCAAGAAACAAATTCCATTGAGTCTGCTGCTTTTGGTTTTTGTCATCATTCAAATTAGCCTTGGAGGCTGGATGAGCTCTAATTATGCAGCTATTTCCTGTCCCGACTTCCCAACCTGTCAAGGCAAATGGTGGCCTGACATGGATTTCAGCGCAGGATTTAATTTATCGCAACATATTGGCCCTAATTATCTAGGTGGCACTATGGACAATGCAGCCCGCGTCGCTATTCATCTGACACATCGCATTGGTGCACTTGTATTGGTTTTCTTGATGATTCCGTTTGTAATACGTTTACTTCGACTTAACTTTGCTAAGACGCGCAGGCTAGGCATTATCATCGCCATAATCTTCACTATCCAGATTGCTTTAGGTATTTCCAATATTCTTTGGTATATTCCCCTGCATATTGCTGTCGCTCACAATGCTGTTGGCGCTTTATTGCTTTTATCACTCATCACACTTAATTACCGCTTGATCACGACTCGACTTTCTCAATGACTATGTTAAGCAACTATCAGCAACACGCCACTTGGTACGATTATTTAGAATTATGCAAACCACGTGTTGTTGCACTGATGATTATCACGATTATTGTCGGTATGTTTCTGGCAACACCAGGTTTTGTACCATTAGATATTTTAATTCTCGGCAACCTTGGTATTGCCTTGTGTGCAGGCTCCGCTGCAAGCATTAACCATGTCATTGATCAACGTCTGGATGCGTTGATGAAACGCACAGAAAATCGGCCCATTGTGCAAGGACGAGTGAAAACACCGCATGCTATTATTTTTGCAATTCTTTTAGGCGTCACAGGAACAGCTATTTTAGTTCTCTACATCAACCCATTAACTGCCTGGCTAACATTAGCTTCTTTGCTAGGTTATGCATTTGTCTACACCATTTTTTTAAAACGTACCACACCACAAAACATTGTGATTGGCGGATTAGCTGGTGCTGCTCCTCCACTTCTGGGTTGGACTGCTGTCACCAATACCATTGACCCACATGCTTTATTATTAGTGTTAATTATTTTTGCATGGACACCACCACATTTCTGGGCATTAGCCATCAATCGCAAAGCAGATTATGCAAAAGTGAATATTCCAATGCTTCCAATTACTCATGGCAATCATTACACACGACTGCATATTCTGCTCTACACCTTAATCTTGTTTTCAGTGAGTCTCTTGCCATTTGCAAGTAACATGTCAGGTGCCATCTATTTATTAGGTGCTGTGATTTTAGGACTAGGGTTTATTTATTGGGCAATTAGGCTGATGATTACAAAATCAGACGATGACGCATTGCAAATGTTTAAATACTCCATCATTTATTTGTTTGCACTTTTCGTAATTCTACTTGCTGATCATTATTTTCCCATTCACATTAATATAGGAGCATAATATGCAGGGATCAGTTCGAATGACTGTCATTATTTTACTCGCCATTATTGGATTAATTTTAGGTGGTTTTTTCTTCAACTATATTAAAAAACCTGCTCTAGATATCTCACAATTAGATAACATTAATGCACGTATTCTTGATCAGGCACGCATCATTAAACCCTTCTCCTTAATCGACCATCAAAATAATGCTTTCACCAACGAAAATTTGCAAGGCAAATGGAGCTTACTCTTCTTTGGGTTTACTTTTTGTCCGGATATTTGTCCAACCACCTTATCAACATTAAATCATGTGCAAACAAAATTAGAACTCTCTGACCAAATAGATCCCACTTCTATTCAAGTTATTTTAGTCAGCGTTGATCCTGAACGAGACACGCCTGAAAAACTCGCAACATATGTTCATCATTTTAATTCTAAATTTATTGGAGTGACGGGGACAATCAAAACTATTCAGCCATTAGCCTACAACCTTAATGTAAGCTTTATAAAATCGATAGGTGAAGCTCCAGAAAACTATCTTGTTGATCACAGCGGACAAATAGTATTAATCAATCCAAAAGGCGATTACTACGGTTTCATCAAAAATCCACATTCAGCAGAAAACATCGTAAAATTTCTGCAAATTAGTCAAGCATATTATCAGCAACAACAGCCTTGAAAATATTTATTATTTATAGCTGACATACTACAAAAACAGGCTGAATCAAAATTGATTATTTTTTTGTGCTAGAAATCATAGCGAGCAAACCATCTCAAAAAAATAGCACGTAAAATTCACCCATATTCAATAGTTATCCTCACCATCAGCTATTTTTTCACTCCAATTATCAGGCTAGCAATACCATTTAGCTCTTATTGCTTCAAATAATTAAGCTACATAGGGATCTTTGCAATAAAAAATAATGCTGGAGCTACTATATCGCTGCTAACATCTTCGGCTAAACTTAAACATAAGTAATGCGTCATATAAGGACGAAATACAGTGTTAATTCACTCCAATAATCACAATGTTAACTCATTTTTCATGGTGAATTTAAAAACTATAATTATTATCATGGTTTTTAGTGGAATATTTAGTGTTTTTTCGACAAATATTAGAGCTGAAATAAATTTTGCGCAAATACAATCAGACAACATGGAAACTGATTTGACGCAGGCTATTGCTATATTTACCGATAAAAATCATCAGCACACACCAGAATCAATCGCATTAGGCGAGGCAAAAAATGACTTTAAATTAGCAAAGACTAATAACCCCAACTTTGGATTTAATCGCAGCACCATTTGGGTAAAAATTCCTATCCATAATACGACTAACATGGTACAAGAACGTGTTATCTCAATTCATTACGCAATGATAGAACACCTCCGATTTTTCTATCAATCCAACACAGGAGATTTTCACGAAACTATTACTGGCTTGAACTATCCTTACTACCAACGCCCAATCGAATCAGACTATTATGCATTTCCAATTACCTTAGCTGCTGGCGAAAAACAAATTTTCTATATTGAAGTGCATTCTTATACTCCATTTGCGCTTCCAATCAGACTGACAACTTTCACACAATTCACGCAGTTTAATTCACATAAAATGTTGTTTACCGGCATTTATGTTGGCATCATGATTGCGTTGATTTTATATAACTTATTTGTCTTTATCTCAACCCGAGATAAAGCGTATTTATTCTATGTATTTTTTGCATTTGGATCAGCGATTAGCTCAATCATCATCTTAGGATTTGGTTATCAATTCTGGCCAAATGCAACTCTTTTTAACAAACACCTGGCAACATTTAGCTTGGGTTTATTAACCGTCATGATGATTCAATTTTGTCGATATTTTCTCGACACACAATCATCAATGCCCAACTATGACAAAGTATTAAAAATCAGCCTATATGTTTTTAGCTTAATTGCCATTATCATCACCTTAGGTGGTTTTCGTCACACAGCAGGGCTGGGATACTACGCATCAATGACAGGAGCAACATTAATTATCGGCGTCATAGTTCTTGGCATTAAATACCGCATTCAATCTATTATTTTTTTTGTACTTGCATGGGGGGTTTTATTAGCAACCGCACCTCTCGCAATCTATTCAGTTATTAATATTCTTCCGCATAAACCAATTTTTACGTGGATATACCAGCTGGGAAATGCAGTCGAGGCCATACTTTTATCACTCGCTCTTGCTGATCGTATCAATACGCTGAAGCAAGAGAAAGTAGAATCATTAAAGCTTGCGAATGAAGCCAAATTATTAGCCGAATCAAAGTCTAATTTTCTCGCTACGATGAGTCACGAAATTCGCACACCAATGAATGGTATTCTTTCCATGTCTGATCTGCTACAAAATGCTGACCTACCTCCACAATCAAAACATTACGCTGCTGTAATCAATCAATCTGGCCAAGCACTAGTAACGCTGATTAACGATATTCTTGATCATGCAAAGATTGAATCTAAAAAAATGCGACTTGAAATCATTCCATTTAATCTAGATCAACTCATCATTGATTGTTTAGGTATTTACACACTCAATGCAAAAGAGAAATCAATCACCTTACTTGCTGATATCCATCCTGATGTTCCAACATATTTACGCGGAGATCCAAACAGACTACGACAAATCTTATTAAATTTTTTAAGTAATGCTATAAAATTCACTAATCAAGGTGAAATCACAATTCAAATCACTATTCAAGAAATTAATCATCAGGATCACGCTAGAAACTCAAAAGATACTACGCTAAAAATAGCAGTTAAAGACACTGGCATAGGCATCAAAAAACCTGACATAAACAAACTATTCCAGGCCTATTCTCAAGCAGATAAAACAACATATCGACGCTTTGGCGGAACAGGTCTTGGGTTGACAATTTCTCGTCAACTGGTTGAGTTAATGAAAGGTGAAATTGGAGTGGTCAGCAATCAAGGTGAAGGCTCTGAATTTTGGATCAAAATTCCATTCGGCATTTCTTCATCAAAAGAAATGCATGAAGAACCACTTAATCTAGAGTTTTTAAAGAATAAATCACTACTGCTTATTGAAGAAAATTCACATATAGCAGAGCTGATTCGAAAACAGTGTGACTACTATAATCTACAAATATCACATGCCAAAACAAAAGCTGCTGCTTTAAACTTTCTGGCTAATAATAAGCAAAGTAATTCTCCAGTTGATATTATTTTATATCAACACCAATTTCCTGGAATTTCCATCAATGACATTCAATTGGAAATCGAAAGAAAAATCTCTTGGGTCTTACTTACTGAAGTTGATCAAACACCTGGCTCCACACAAAACCCAATGGTCAAAACTATTCTGGAAAAACCTTTCACTCCTAGGCAATTACTTTCTGCCCTGCTAACTGCTATTCAACCCAAAATAAAAAAATCGGTAAAAAAAGATTTAAACGAATTAGAAACTATTACTTTTTCAGACTGCAATGTACTAGTTGCGGAAGATAATGAAGTTAATCAACTTGTCATTCGAAGCATTTTGGGTAAATTTAATATAAAACCCATCATTGCAGCCAATGGACTACAAGCTTTGTCAAAAGCAAAAGAACTGCATGCTATTCTTGATGTGATTTTAATGGATGTTGAAATGCCCAAGCTCGACGGCTTGGGTGCAACCCGACAACTCAGAGACTATGAAAAATCTCATGATTTAGATGAACTGCCAATCGTTGGCCTATCAGCACATGCCTTATCAGAACATCAAGATATGTGCATCGAAGCTGGAATGAATGACTATCTGACAAAACCCATCAATCAACAAGCACTTCTGCAAATGCTACAAGAAGTCTTAAAACATTAAAAGTATGCGTTGTCATAACCAGCTAAAAGCTAATGACGTGAAAACCACATCATTAGCCTCATTGGCTTATTTTCTTAAGGTTAATTATCAACAGGAAAAATTATTTTATCCATTGGCTTGGGTAGAATATTTTTTGCATCCTCAGGCTTTGCTTGATCTAAGCGGCGAATAAAGTCACGAATATTATTCATTCGTAGTACTTTTATTTTTTGATGATCAATATCATTATTACCAAAAAAATCTTCCCAGTGGCCCATCAAGTAGTAATCAGCATTTAAGTGCTTTACCACGCCTGTTGGATATCCCCTCACTTCTTTAAAACCGCCAACACACAAGATAGCTAAATTAACCGGATGTTGATCAGCTGCTGTCAGCGTTGGAACAAAACCAAGCGGAGGTGTGCTGGCTGCATCTTGAAAATGTATTCTGAACTTCACGCGTTCTCGCTTATCAAGGAAATCAATTAAATAAGCAAATGTTTGTCCTTCAAGCCAATTATCCGCAGTACGTGGCAATTCAGTCAAATCTTGTTTGTACGTGCCTTTGTAGACTTTCACACCCCAAAGATGAGGCGCATGTTCAGATTTAATCGCCATAAATCGCATTTTGCGGCTGGGTGTGTATATCCATTTTCCTGGATGCTCACCTACTGCCATGTGCGCATTGAGTTTAACAATACGAGATGGCTCCAAAACCGCCGCCATGATGTGTCCAACAGTATCTGACCCACACACCACAGATTTGGGTGCATGTTTTTGCATGATGTAGGGTAAATCCATTAAGTGGTCATAGTGTGCATGTCCAACTAAGACTGTCTCTACATCAGATACATCGGGCAACATTTTATCAATGAGCGCTTCATCTGCTTTAATCTTATGAAAGGGGGCAAGCTCCAAAAGACTTGGATTGGTAAACGAAGGCGCTATCATCATACGCTCACCGCGCCATTCAATGAGATAACCAGCAACACCTAAATATTGAAGATTAACGGTTTGCGAGCTAGTTTGATCTGTCTCTATCTGGCCATCATAAAATTCAAGACCAGTTAATCGTGTGGCACATCCACTTAACTGTAAACAAACTAAAAGAACTGTATAGAGAATAACTTGTGTCATTATTTTTTTCATTGTTATTACCTAAAATTATTAT
>JAUIKI010000080.1 GCA_030430875.1 Gammaproteobacteria bacterium
ATTTACCAGCAATGGACGATGACGATTTTCGACGAGGGAAACCTTCATGTCACAAAGCTTTTAATGAGGCGGCAGCAATTTTGGCTGGTGATGCTATGCAAAGTTTGGCTTTTCAACTATTAACAGATCAACAATACCAGCCAAATTCAGCAGAAATCACTATCAAAATGATTAACCATTTAGCAGATGCCATTGGTGTTAATGGAATGGCATCAGGGCAAGCATTTGATTTATTCCAACCTGTAGATAATTTAACGTTGGATGATTTGGAGCGTATTCATGCATTAAAAACAGGTGCACTTTTTAATGCATGCATTGTGCTTGTTACCATGGTTTCTATCTCGATTACAGAGAAAGAATATAATAAATTAGTGAGATATGCTGACTTGCTTGGGTTAGCTTTTCAAATTTGTGATGATTTGCACGATATGGTAGCAGGGCGCGATGAAACACAAGGTGGTGTTTCAGGTGAGTTGAGCTATCCACAAAAAGCAGGTGTTAAAGAATCTAAGCAAAAAATCCAAATGCTTTTTGATAAAGCATCTAATGAATTATCAGATTTTGGTGACTCAGCTGATCAGTTAATTAATATTATGCAGTTTATTGTGGAGGCTAACTGAAAAAATTGCACTGCGTTTGCATATTGAATCATCTTTTCTTTGATACTATTTGTCGCATAATATTCCTGAAAGTTCACTGTATTAGCTAATTAAATTCATTTAACTTATTGATTTATAAGAATAATAATGAACTTTCTATCTAAATTAGCCAAATTCAGTTAAAATAAGATCACAATTTCACACACAATCGACTATGTTTACAGAAATTCCGAATCAGCGTCCATTGACACCACTGCTTGATGCCGTGGAAACATCTGCTCAATTGAGATTGCTTTCTGCCGACCAGCTTCCAGAATTAGCGAATCAGCTTCGTGCCTACTTAATGTATAGCGTTGGTCAAACTGGTGGACATTTTGGTGCTGGTCTCGGTGTTGTTGAGCTAACAATTGCACTGCATTATGTATTTAATACCCCAGAAGATCGTTTAGTTTGGGATGTAGGGCATCAAGCCTATCCACATAAAATTTTGACTGGTAGGCGGGAGCAAATGAGTGCTCTGAGGCAGAAAAATGGTATTCATCCTTTTCCTGATCGTAGTGAGAGCCCGTTTGATGCTTTTGGAGTTGGGCATTCAAGTACGTCAATTAGTGCGGCACTTGGGATGGCGATAGCTGCTAAATTACAAAATATCAAACGCAAAAGTGTTGCGATTATCGGTGATGGAGCCATGACAGCAGGCATGGCGTTTGAAGCGCTCAATCACGCTAGTGATGTTGATGCTGATTTGTTAGTGGTTTTGAATGATAACGATATGTCGATTTCCCATAATGTTGGCGGGCTATCGAATTATTTGGCAAAAATTTTATCAAGCCGTGCTTACAATCGTGTGCGTGAGACGGGTAAAAAGGCATTAAGCACGATACCTTCGGCTATGGATTTTGTGCGAAAAACTGAAGAGCATATGAAAGGAATGGTTGTTCCTTCAACATTTTTTGAAGAGCTAGGGTTTAATTATATTGGACCTTTTGATGGACACAATTTGCCTAACTTAATTAAGACGCTGACCAATATAAAAGAATTAAAAGGACCACAATTTTTGCATGTTGTCACTCAGAAAGGTAAAGGTTTTCAGGCGGCTGAAGATAATCCTATTAAATACCACGCGCTTGGGAAAATTGAACCTAAAAAACCACTGGCAGCTATATTAAATAGACCCAAAAAAATGTTGAGCTATTCGAATATTTTTGGGCAGTGGTTATGCGAAATGGCACAAAGTGATTCGCGTCTTGTTGGAATTACTCCTGCTATGCCAGAAGGTTCTGATATGACCGCTTTTTCAAAAAGTTATCCAGAGCGTTATTTCGATGTAGCTATTGCTGAACAACATGCTGTCACTTTAGCTGCAGGGTTGAGTTGTGAAGGACTCAAACCTATAGTTGCAATTTATTCAACATTTTTACAACGTGCATATGATCAATTAATTCATGATGTTGCTATCCAAAATTTGGATGTGCTGTTCGCAATTGATCGTGCTGGGCTTGTTGGTGAAGATGGACCAACGCATTGTGGAAATTATGATTTAAGTTATTTGCGATGTATTCCTAACATACTGATTATGACGCCATCTAGTGGGAATGAATTGTGGCATATGCTCTATACTGGTTATTTATTCCCGGGTGTTGCAGCTGTGCGTTATCCGCGTGGTGTTGCAGAGAATTTTGAACCTGAATCAATGAAACTATTACCAATTGGTAAGGGCAATATTGTGAGGCATGGCTATAGTGTGGTGATGCTTGTATTTGGACCGCTGTTATCTATGGCAAAAGAGGTGGCTGATGAAATTGATGCCACTGTTGTTGATATGCGGTTTGTAAAGCCCTTGGATGAGAGTTTAATTAGTCGAGTTGTCCAGACACATGACTTGGTTGTAACGCTGGAAGAGAATACAATTAAGGGTGGAGCAGGGTCTGCTGTGAACGAGTATCTTCATGGGGAAAATGTGCAAAAATCAGTATTGAATCTTGGTATTCCTGATGAGTTTATTGCTGCTGCAAAACCCACTGAGCAGAAAGACTATTGCGGTTTGTCAAAGGATGCTGTTCTCCTGGCTATTAAAAAAAGACTTCACAAAAAATCATTTGAAAAGGCTGTAACGATTAATTTTTCTGCGTAAGTTTTTTGGATCACCCAGTCCCCCCAAAACCATTTTGAACTGCATTGTGTGGCAAAGCAGACAAGAAAAAACTCAACAACGGATTGTGGTCATTGCTTTGTGTGATTGACATGATTTTCCCCCTTAGGTAACTCTCTGATCTGTGGCTGTTATATAGTTATTGCCCATTCAGTTTCACCATAAACAAACGACTCTTGTTTATGTCTAAACACAATAATGTAAAAGAACAGTATTGTTGCCCTACTTTAGTAGGGGATATGAAGAAAAATTGCATTTTATATGAAAATAAAGTCATTTTTATTGTGGATGGTGAGTGATTTATAGGCTGTTTATGAGGTTATTGGAAGAATATTCCTCTGTAGAATATGGTTTTCACCTGATTCTTTCTTATTTTTTAGTGACAAAGTTCTAGTGCAGATGTTTTGTCAGAGCAGATTTTTGCAGGAATTTAATTGAAAAACAGTGAGTTACAATATGCTCAGTTGCTTGGCGCGTTTGATTGCACTAGCTCGATTGGGTACGGAAAGTTTGCTGTAAATATTGGTTAAATGCCATTTTAAGGTGGATTCAGATACACAAAGACTTTTTGCAAGGGTGTTGTTAGTTGCCACATTGTCTAATGTCTTTAAAATGGTTAACTCACGTTTTGTTAATGGCTCAATTGCAGTTCCTATATTAACACTACTAGACGATTCTTCGCCGAGTAATGTTGATAAGCGTTTGAAATAATCAAAGGAGTTAATTGAACTAATGCTATCAAGGTTTTCATTGACAATATCAAGCAATAGTGGTTTTATTTTTGTGTTTTCATAGACAAATGGCATAATATGCCCTTCAGGTGCTGCATGTTTTAAGGCATCCAGCAGAGTTCTTTTTGCGGATTGAGGCTGTTGCTTTTGAATCAGTGCGACAGATTTTAAGATTAAGAGTTGAACTAAGACTCCTTGGCGTTTCTGTTGCATGACTTGTGCTATAAGTTGTTTCAATAGCGGGTTTTTTTCCATGGATTCTTCAGCAAGGGCAAGTCGAATTTGAGTAATATGACAATATTCATTGATCATGCCTTCAACCCCTTCCGGGATATCCTGAACATCATTAGTCATTAGACCTGATTTCTTGGCAATCTCATTCGCTTTGTCATATTTTTGCTGCAGCAAAGCAATGTGTACTTGTTCGTAGGCAATTGCACATCGCAGTCTGGCCATGTTGTTTTTTAGTGCGATTTCATAACCTTTCTCAAGAATATTTTCTGCATCTAGATATTTTTTTGTGAATGCAGCGTGTCTTGCCATAACCGTGAATATTGAGATTAATATATGAGTGACAAATGATGCTTCACAGACTAGATCCATATTGTTTTTAATGAAGCTCTCGACTTTGGGTAAGTCTCCTTGTTCCCAATCAATGGTTGATTGGTAGACAGTGATTCTTTTTCTGAACAGGCTGGCACTTTCCCATTTTGGTTGAGTATAGTGGTAAGCATTTTGGTAGTAATGGCTTGCCTCATTTAGCCTTCCTTGTTGATACAATAAAAAGCCTTGGCCTAGATAGAACCACATTCTGCCGTGGTAACTATTGGACTGTTCAGCACCTTTTAAAAAACAGCAGCTGGCCTGGCGACCTTTCTCAAACTCATACGTAAACGCACATGAAAATATATGGGCAACATAGATGGGGGCAGTTTGAGAGTAAGGCAAGTGAGACCAGCGTGCTAGCCATTTTTCAGCTAAGCTATGCCATTCAGTTAGTCGATCTAAATGTGCTGCCACAACACAATATAGGCATTCTTTAATGACTTTGATACGAGCAATATCATTGGCTGAATAACTGTCGGATTTTATCAGTCCAGACTCATATTGATCTAGCCATTGGCTTAATGCAATACTTTGCTCTTGTGCCTTTTGATAATCAAATTTGATGAGTAAAATTTGTGTGTAGCTTACTCTCAGCTCAGGCCATTTATTCAAATAGGCGGTGGGAAGTTGGTTTATCCAATCGAGATAGGTGCCATATTCACCATAAACATTAACGATTTGATAACAATGTTTTGAAAGTAACTTTGCGGCTCGACTGAAATGTTTGCCATTCAAATAACAATTGATTCCCTCAATAATGAAATTATTTTCTTCAAACCACTTGCCACCTTGCAAATAAATTGTTTTAACTGATTGACCGAGTATAGAATGACTTTTTTTTCGAAGGAAGGATTCAAATAAATGATGAAAGCGGTACCAGGTTCCATCTTGATCTAAAGGGACAATGAATAAATTCATTTTTTCAAGTGCTTTTATTGCTTCTTGTCCATGACGATTTTTTGTAATAGCACAATAAAGATCGGTGCAAAATCGATCAAAGAGAGCGATATTCAATAAGAATTTTTGTAATGAGTCTGACAAGTTGGCAAAAACAGTTTCTTCCAAATACCGAGAGATTTCTTGGTCTTTACCAGTGAGTTGTTCAAGGAAAACTGATTTATTAGCATGTGTTGTTATGGCTAAAGAAATGAGTTGTAATCCTGCAGCCCAGCCTTCAGTTTTTGAGGCTAATAAATCAATTTCAGTTTGGTTGAGTGAGAGTTTTTTATATTTTTTCAAATATTGTGTTATTTCTTCAGAAGAGAAACACAGTGATTTTGTATCTATTTCAATTAAGCTTTCCTGTAGTTTCAGTTGACTTAGATTGAAATCAAGTTGTTCACGGCTGGCTAAAACGAAACTGAGTTGAGGAGGCGATTGGTGAATTAATTGGTGCAGTGTGGCTAGACAAGTAGGTTCTTTCAAAAGATGTAAGTCATCTAGGAAAATCACCAGATTTTCAGAAAGTTTGGCAATATCAGAAAGAAGACAATCAGTGAGTAGCCCAATATTAAAGTCACTAGCATTCATTTGATCAAGTGTGGCATTTAATGTGATTGATGGAATGCGAGAGAGGCCTTCGATGATGTATCGAATTAAGCGTACTGGGTCGTTGTCAAATTTATCAATATTCAACCAAATAGTCGTATGAGACTGCTCAGTTAATTGCAGATTCCATTGATTTAATAAAGTTGATTTCCCGTAACCTGCTGGTGCAGTGACTGAAATAACTTTATAGGCAAGATGATTGAGGTTAGAAAACACGATGCTGTTACGCAGCATCGGTGTGAACGTCAGCCTTGGAGGATTAAGCTTTGTTGTTATTATGGGAGAATGTTCTTGCATTCCACTACTCTAAAATTATTTTTATCTATTATGACCCAACTAAAGTATGGGTTTTTTCAATATCAGTCAACTGGTTATAGATATAAGGTAAAATTTTGGTTATCCACTCTGCAATATATTGTCATGAATTTGAATCATGGTTTTTTTTGGTGATCTATCGTTGAGTTTCAAGAGAAGTGATATGACATATATTATGAGTTTTATTAAAGACGGTCAAAAAATCCATGATCTGACGAGGTGTTATTAGAGTATTTATTGTCAGTACTATTTGAGAAGTTCGTTCAAAAGTTGTGATAGTTGCAGGTGGTGCGTTGAATAATCCGGGATTATTGCGTTGCAATATTGGTAAATGATCTCATCTTGGTGAGCATAGCACAGTGCGCCTGGTAATTAATATTTTGGTGTGTTTGACATTCCTAATGTGAGTTGCTAATTCAAAGGTTATAGGCCTAATCCTGATATGATTCTAGACTCTTTATGTGATCTTGGTTTATCCGCTAGAAATGCTATGGCAAATCCAGTGTATGTCACTAATTTTTCATCGATGTATCAGTGATTCCTGGTCCACTTAGTGTGAATCCGCAAGGCACGATTATGCCAAATGCGTTACGATTGACAAAAAGTATTCGAGATATTTGATTATAATCACACATTTTTGTGTTGGAAGTTATGTTTTGGTAGGCCATTTTTTTTTAAATGATGTTTTTTAATGTCGATGGTGGCCCACTAAATAATTTTTAGTGTTTGTTAAATTATAAGTGAATTAAGGTGATGATTCTTCTTGTTCAATTGTGATGTTGATGAATAAATTTGATCGCTTATTAAT
>JAUIKI010000081.1 GCA_030430875.1 Gammaproteobacteria bacterium
GAATAGATTTCACGGCTTAGCTGAAGGAGATTAATATTAGCTGTTAAGGCTGTTTTATCAGCTACTTAAGTTCATAATTTATGGTACAATTTGGCTCTTTTTTGAAAATGGTTCATCACATCAAGATAAATGTATTGAAGTGATAGAGCTTTCAAGTTAACAGCTCGATTGAATTATAAACGTAGGGTGCGCATGTTGGAACAAACCAAACAAGTCATACCAGTTAATATTGAAGATGAATTAAAGCAGTCCTATTTGGGCTACGCCATGAGTGTTATTGTCGGCAGGGCTTTGCCTGATGTGCGTGACGGTCTCAAGCCAGTGCATCGTCGTGTGTTATTTGCAATGCATGAGCTGAATAACGATTGGAATAAACCTTACAAGAAATCTGCTCGTGTTGTTGGGGATGTGATCGGTAAATATCACCCACATGGTGATTCCGCTGTTTATGATGCCATTGTGCGAATGGCGCAACCATTTTCCTTGCGTTATGTGTTGGTTGATGGTCAGGGCAACTTTGGATCAGTTGATGGTGATTCTCCAGCTGCAATGCGATATACCGAGATTCGTATGGATAAAATCTCGCATTCGCTGTTGGCTGATCTTGAAAAAGAAACGGTTGATTTTGTGCCAAATTATGATGGCACGGAATACATGCCCGAAGTTTTGCCAACCCGAGTCCCAAATTTATTGATTAATGGCTCATCTGGAATTGCCGTGGGTATGGCAACTAACATTCCGCCACATAATCTTTCTGAGGTTGTTTCTGGTTGTCTCGCGTTGATTGATAACCCCAATATGACCATTGATGAATTAATGGAGTATATCCCAGGTCCAGATTTCCCAACTGCTGGAATTATTAATGGACGTGCTGGTATTGTCGAGGCCTATCGAACAGGCCGTGGGAAAATTTATGTGCGAGCTCGCTATGATGTTGAGACAAATCCTCAAACTAATAAGTCCAGCATTATTATCAACGAAATTCCTTATCAGTTGAATAAAGCTCGACTAATTGAACGAATTGCTGAGCTTGTTAAAGAGAAAAAAATTGAAGGTATTACTGAGCTTCGTGATGAGTCAGATAAAGACGGGTTGCGTATTGTTATTGAGTTGAGACGCGGTGAATCTCCTGATGTTGTGGTCAATAATCTATTAACTCAAACGCAATTAGAAACAGTCTTTGGGATTAATATCGTTGCATTAGTTGGTGGGCAGCCAAAAACTCTTAACTTAAAAAACTTATTGAATGCCTTTGTTCGTCATCGTCGTGAAGTAGTCACTCGTCGCACATTGTTTGATTTACGAAAAGCGAAGGAGCGAGGGCATGTTTTAGAAGGGTTAACGGTTGCATTAGCAAGTATCGATCCAATTATTGCGGTAATTAAAGCGTCAAAAAATGCACAGGAAGCTAAACAAAAATTGTTGGAGTCTTCATGGCAGCCAGGCCAGGTTTTGACCATGTTGGAAAGAGCTGGGAAAGATGCTTGTCGGCCAAATGACTTAGATGTTCAATATGGTTTGCATGATGCGGTTTATTTTTTGTCGCCAGTTCAAGCGCAGGCGATTTTAGATCTGCGTTTACATCGTTTGACTGGTTTAGAGACTGAAAAGCTAATCGCAGAATATCAAGATATCATCACTCAAATTGAGGAGCTTAATAAAATTTTAGCTAACCCTGAGCGTTTATTAGAGGTGATTCGAGAAGAGTTGGTCGCTATTAAAGATGAATTTGGTGATGAAAGGCGAACCGAAATCATTGAGTCGCGACGAGGCCTGTCACTAGCTGACTTAATTCCTGAAGAAACAGTCGTTGTGACCTTATCCCATTTAGGCTACGCCAAAAATCAGCAATTAGAAACTTATCAATCGCAACATCGTGGTGGTAAAGGAAAATCAGCAGCAAGCATTAAAGAGGAAGATTTCGTTGAAAAACTGTTGGTTGTTAACTCGCATGAGACTATTTTATGCTTTACAAATTTTGGACGGGTTTATTGGCTGAAAGCCTATGAAATTCCACAGGCAACTCGAATTTCTAAAGGGCGTCCTATGGTGAATATTCTCAATTTGCAAGAGAAAGAGCGTGTGACCACCATGTTATCGGTGCCTGAATTTAATTCTGATCATTTTGTGGTTATGGCAACTTCAGCAGGTACTATTAAAAAGACCTCACTTGAGCATTTCTCTCGTCCTCGCAGCGTTGGATTAATTGCAATAGATCTTGATGAAGGGGATACCTTAATTGGTGCTGCAATTACAGATGGCAGTCAAGAAATCATGTTGATTAATTCAGATGGCCGTGCAGTTTGTTTCCCAGAAGAGCAGGCTAGAGCGATGGGCAGAACAGCGAGAGGTGTGCGCGGTATTCGTAATAAAGAAGGGTCGAGTGTAGTTGCATTGATGATTCCAAAAGCTGGCGATCAAATTCTTACAGTTAGTGAATTAGGCTATGGAAAACGTACACATGATCAAGAGTTTCCAAGGCATCGTCGCGGTGGTTCTGGTGTGATTGCAATGCAAACATCTGATCGAAATGGCAAGCTTGTTGGTGCAATTCAAGTTTCAGATGACGACCAGGCCATGTTGATTAGTGACCAAGGAACGTTGGTTAGAATTCCAACTCATGAAATCTCGTTGGTTAGCCGAAACACTCAAGGTGTTCGTTTGATTAAATTAAAAACAAATGAAAAGCTAATGGGTATCGAGCGAGTTTTTGAAGAAATTGAGCCTGATGGGGAAGGTGAAGAATAGATTATCCATAATATAGAGATGGTTTTTTATGAAACGTTTGTATAATTTTTGCGCAGGCCCTGCTGCGCTACCTGAAGCGGTTCTTTTGCAAGCTCAGACTGAACTCTTAGATTGGAAGAATCACGGTTTATCCGTTATGGAAATGAGTCATCGCAGTGCTGAATTTATTGAAATTGCACAGCAAGCTGAGCAAAATCTGCGTGCTATTTTAAATGTGCCAGAAAATTATCATGTTTTATTTTTACAAGGTGGGGCTCGCACACAATTTGCAACCATCCCCATGAATATTCTGCAAAATAAAACTAGGGCGGCATATGTTGATTCAGGTCATTGGTCAAAGCATGCTATTAATCAAGCAAAAGCCTATTGTGATGTGGACGTTATTGCTAAGATAGAAGAAAATGGATTAATTGCCGATCCAAAGGATTGGATGGTTGATGAGTCTTTTGCCTATCTACACTATGTTGCAAATGAAACTATCGATGGTGTTGAGTTTCACGATTCCCCTTCAGTTGCAAAGATTCCATTGGTTTCTGATATGTCATCAACTCTGCTTTCGCGACCGTTAGATGTCAGTCAATTTGGATTAGTTTATGCTGGCGCTCAAAAAAATATTGGGCCAGCTGGTTTGACCATCGTTATTATTAGGGATGATTTGATTGGCCATGCACTTCCTGTTACTCCCAAAACATTTGATTATAAAGTTCAAGTACAAGCAAAATCCATGTATAACACACCGCCAACATTTGCATGGTATCTTGCAGGGTTGGTGTTCCAATGGATAATTGATCAAGGTGGTTTGGAAAAAATGGCTGAAATTAATCGATGCAAAGCTGAGAAGCTATATGCTGCGATTGATCAGTCAGATTTCTATGAAAATACGGTTCCTGAAAAATTGCGTTCTTGGATGAATGTGCCATTTTCATTACCGCAGCATGATTTTCTTAGCCAAGAATTTTTAACGCAAGCAAAACAATCTGGATTGCTGAATCTTAAGGGGCATGTTGCTGTTGGTGGAATGCGTGCTAGTCTTTACAATGCTGTCACTGATTTAGCTGTAGATGCTTTAATTGATTTTATGCAGGAGTTTGAAAAACGTTATGGATGAAGATAAGAAAAAATTAGAGGCATTGCGTCAAGAAATTGACCAGATTGATGTGAACCTTCAAGAGCTTTTATCTGAACGTGCCCGTTGTGCTCAAGCTGTGGCAATTGTTAAGCAGTCTTCAGTTGCTGAGTTTCAAGATGCGCTTTTTTATCGGCCTGAGCGCGAGGCTCAAGTACTAAGAGCGGTGAAAGCAAGAAATAAAGGGCCGTTGACTGATGAGGCAATGACCTATATTTTTCGACAAATCATGTCAGTTTGCCTTTCAATTGAGCGCTCAATGCAAGTGGCATTTTTAGGGCCAGAAGGGACATTTACACACATGGCTGTCCTTAAACATTTTGGTCATGCAGTAAGGATTTCTCCAATGAATAATATTGATGAAGTGTTCCGTGAAGTTGAAGCTGATTCTGCGCATTATGGTGTTGTGCCAGTTGAGAATTCAACAGAAGGAGTGGTAAATCGAACGCTAGACAGCTTTATGCGTTCTCCCTTGTTGATTTGTGGTGAGGTTGAACTCAGAGTTCATCACCATTTGTTACTTAATGGTGATGCTCAGTTGAGCGCTATTAAGCGAATTTATGCGCATCAACAAGCGCTGGCTCAATGTCGACAATGGTTGATTGCAAATTGTCCTCATGCAGATCAAATTGCAGTTTCTAGTAATGGTGAAGCTGCAAAGCGGGTTAAGAAGGAGAAGAATGCTGCTGCGATTGCTGGTGATATGGCTGCAGAGATTTATAAGTTGGACAAGCTGGTCTTAAATATTGAAGATAGCCCATATAATAGTACACGCTTTATCATTGTTGGTAAGCAAAAAACCAATCCAAGCAAACAGGATAAAACATCAATTTTAGTTTTGACGCGAAATACTATTGGTGCTTTATATAAAGTCTTAGAGCCATTCTATAATCAAGGAGTGGGCTTGACCAGTATTGAAACAAGGCCCTCACGTTTGAGTAATTGGGCATATGTATTTTTTATTGATTTTGAAGGCCATTATGAAAGTGAAAAAATCAAGAGCGTTTTGAAAGAAGTGAAAGAGCACGCATTGGAAATAAAATGGCTGGGTTCCTATCCTGCTGCAATTGTTTGACGAGTAAAAGGTTTAAATTGTTATGGAAAACCATTTTTTAGATTTAGCTGTTTCAGGCGTTCATGGTTTAACACCCTATCCAGCAGGGAAGCCTATTTCTGAGGTGCAACGAGAGTTGGGATTGAATGATTTAGTGAAGCTTGCGAGCAATGAAAATTCTTACGGTGCTAGTCCAAAAGTGTTTGCTGCTCTCCAGGAATCACTAACAGAGTTACACTACTATCCAGATGCAAATGGCTACTTTTTAAAAAACAAATTGGCTGACTTTCTTGATGTTTCTTCAGAAAATATCACGCTTGGTAATGGTTCGAATGAATTGATAGAACTGATTGCAAGAACATTCGTATCGGCTAATCATGAAATTATTTTTTCTGAATATGCATTTATTATTTATGAAATGATTTGTCAAGCAATTGGTGCAACACCAAAAAAAATTCCAGCTAAGAATTGGGGGCATCAGCTTGATAAAATGGCTGAAGCTGTGTCTAGCAAGACACGATTAATTTTTATTGCTAATCCAAATAACCCGACAGGAACATGGGTGTCGCATGATATATTAGCTGATTTATTAAAAGGCCTACCAGAGCATGTGTTAGTTGTCGTAGATGAAGCATATTATGAATATGTTGATGAAAAAACTTATCCTAACAGCCTTGAATTACAGAAAAAACACCCTAACTTGATTGTATTACGTACGTTCTCTAAGGCGTATGCATTGGCAGGTTTACGTGTTGGTTATTGTGTCAGTCATCCTGATATTGCAAATTTACTAAATCGTATTCGACAACCATTTAATGTTAATAGTCTTGCGCAAAGAGCCGCAGAAGTTGCCTTATCCGATCAAAACCATTTGCAAAATTCTATAAAAAATAACCAGCAAGAAATACAAGTTTTAGCAAAAGGGGTTGAGGAATTAGGACTTGCTTATATTCCTAGTGCGGCTAATTTTTTGACAATTGATGTGCAGCAAGATGCAATGGTTTTGTTCCAAAAACTACTAAGAAAAGGGGTGATTGTGAGGCCAGTTGTAAACTATGGTATGCCAACACATTTACGAGTTACTGTTGGAATTCCGTGTGAAAATCAGCGTTTTCTTCAAGCGTTATCGCAATCTAGGTGATATAACTATGCCACTGGATTTCTCACGAATTATAATTATTGGTCTTGGGTTAATTGGTGGTTCAATTGCCAAAGCTGTTCGAAAAGAAAATGTTAATCTGCCGATCCTTGCTATTGATCCTGATCAAAATTCTATAGATTATGCCGAAAAGACGGGCTTGATAAACCGTGGATATAATCAGTTTTCCATCGATTTAGAAAATAATGATTTAGTAATCATTGCTGTCCCTGTGAAATATTTAGAGTCTGTTTTGCGGTTGATGAAACCCAAGCTGTCGTCACAGATCAAGACCACAGTTACAGATGTTATTAGCGTGAAAGCACAAGTTTTGGAGAATATTAAAACTGTTTTTGGAAAAGTTCCTCAGAATTTTATTTTAGGGCATCCGATTGCTGGTGCAGAAAAGCGTGGTGTGGAAAATGCAGATGAGAATTTATTCGTGGATCGTAAAGTGATATTAACCCTTGATGATGACGAGGAGGAGCGATCGTTAGCGTTAGATTCTGTTGAACGATTTTGGTGTGGTCTGGGAGCGGATGTGCTGCTGATGGATTCTGAAAGGCACGATCTTATGCTTGCTGCAACTAGCCATCTCCCTCATTTGG
>JAUIKI010000082.1 GCA_030430875.1 Gammaproteobacteria bacterium
GACTTTTTTTACTACTTTATCAATTTTAATAGTTAATTGCAGGCTTTCATTTATTGATAGATTGTTGCGATTAATATCTGTTTGCACTGCAGACCATGTAAGTGGTAAAAATGAAAAGTAAAACGCTAGAATTAACGTTAATAGGTTAAGCTGTTTCACCATGACTGCTCACTTTGATAGATTTCACCTTTTTCTAAGCGTTCTTTGCTCTGTTTGTAGAATTTTTTTTGCAAAAAATAGCCTGGATTATCAGGAATACGATTCAGCCATTGCTCAAGTGCCTGTTGCTTAGCAAGCTTATCTAAATCATTACCATTCTCATGATCTTGATTCGTTTCTGATGGTTTCTGTGTGTTTGATTTATTTTTTAATGCTAAATCACTTTTTTCTTTACTCTCTTTATTCAATCTGTCAGATTCAGATTGGGTGTTTTCTTCATTTTTTTTATTAGATGTTGTCGGGCTTTTTTGATTAGTACCAGTCATGTCTTTTGCTTGAGATTTTTTTGACTCTTCACCGCCTGAATTATTTGATGATTGAGCAGGTTGGTTGAAGTTTTCAGCAGATTGATTAGATTTTGATTGTTGAGAGCGTTGCTGTAATTCTTGTAACATATCTAAATTAAATCTAGCATCCTCGTGATCAGGGTCTTTTTCTAATACTTTTTTATATACTTTAATAGCATCATCAATTTTACCTGATTTTGCAAAAGCATTGCCCAAATTATATTGCCCACGAATTGATTGTGTTTTTTCTAGCCACCGAATGGCATTAGCAAAATCTTGATTGCGATATGCAGCTAATCCTTTCCACTCAGCCTCGTTAAATTTCTCAAACGCTCGAGCATAGTCATCATGTGACCAATAGTGCTCTCCCTGTTGATCAGGAGTTTTCCAAACTTCTTCCCAGCTTAATGCGAAACTTGGTGTGGGAGAGGGCAGACTTATAAACAGGATACAGCCAGCAATTAAGCCTTTTCTAAAGAACATGGCAGCAATCGGAAGTAAAAGCAAAATCAACCAAAATCCGTCATCAATTGATTGATTTATCAAGCGACGGCTTTCTGTATATTGCTCATTAAAAGAATCATCTGATAGTAAGTAGAGTATATCATCATCTGAGGCTTGAATTTGCACATATTTCCCACCTACCTGATCTGCTAATGTTGCAAAGTTTGCAATGTTAGTCTTTGTGATAACAATTTGGCCTGATTGATCATTGAGATAGTCATTGTTAATAAGAATGGGTCCGCCATTTTTTGTTCCAACAGCTAATAAATTCAACTTAAGTGCTGAATTCCCCATCATTTTTTTAACACTATCATAAAAATGCGGATGAATTTCATCCGTTATTACCAGAATTGATCCTGCAGCTTGAGTCAGTGATGCCTCTAATTCAAGGCTTTTCTCAATAGCCAAATCCAAACGATTTCCTGGTAAGGGCATTAATTTTGGATGAAGATCTGATACAAGTGTTGCAATTGTATTTGTGTCATCAGTAACTGGGGCGACTATATAGGCATCTCCAGCGTAAGCTACCAACGCAGTGAGACCTTCCTCTCTTTTTGAAAGAATATCTTGCACTTTAAATTTAGCTCTTGTCCATCGATCTGGCTTAATATCAGAGGCTAGCATTGAGAGAGATAAATCAAGGACAATAATCAAAACATTTTGCTGTTGCAGCCCTATTTGTTTTTGCATTCGAAAGCTAGGACCTGTAAGTGCAAAAACTGCAGTAATCCAGGAAAATATAACAAGGAAAGCAAATAACTTGAATGTTTTCCCAGTTTTATTAATAGCCAATAGCTCTAAAAATTTAGGATGGATAATTGTGTCTAAATTGCTTTTTTTTACGTTACGTTTTAACAGTAAGATGCTTAAGAGCGCAACAGGAATTAATGCTAACAACCACCAAGGACGAATAAGCTGAAATGTTGATATGTCCATGCTAAATTTTACCAAATCTCAAAATTGCAATTACCATAGATAAACATAATGCTATAGCTAGAGGAATAAAATATAACTCTTTTTTTGGTCTCATGACTTCAGTATCTGCCGCAATAGCTTCCAGTGTATCAAGTTCATCATACACAGCCCTTAATTCATTAAGAGTTTTAGCGCGAAAATATTTCCCCTGAGTTAATTTGGCAATCTCTGTTAGCGTTTCTTCATCTAAATCAGCAGATGGGTTAATAAAACGCTGCCCAAAGAATGTATCAACAGCAGCAATATCAGCACCAATTCCAATTGTGTAAATTTTTACACTTTCTTGTTTAGCAAGTTTAGCAGATTGAATTGGATCAACTTGCCCCGTAGTATTTGCGCCATCTGTTAATAAAATCAATACTCGCTGGTCCGACAATTGATTCTGTAACCGTTTTATACTCAAACCAATGGCATCACCAATGGCTGTTTTGCTCCCAGCCATGCCAATATCAACATCATTGAGTTGTTGAGTAATTGTTTTGCGATCAAATGTTAAAGGAACATGTAGAAAAGCCTGTGTACCAAAAACCACCAGCCCTAACCGATCACCATCACGACGCTTTACAAAATCACTCACAACTGATTTGACAATGCTAAGTCTAGTAACTCCTTCGCCACCCATTTGTATATCTTTCTCTTGCATACTTGGTGATATGTCAACAGCTAGCATTAAATTTCTACCTTTAGTTGGCAGGGAAACAGGATCACCAACCCACACAGGTTTTGCAATAGCTGCCACTAAAAAAATCCACATCATAATAGCGATGATGGTTACAGGCTTTATTCTGAAACCTGTAACGTGACTGTCAGCCGTCAATTGTCTTGCCTGAGATAAAAAAGGAAAGCTGATTACATCATGCAATGAGCTAACTGCGGGGAATGTATAGTAGACCAATAATGGCAGGGGAAGCAAGGTGAAAAGCCAAGGCCATTGTATTGTTAACATAATTACTTATGATTCTTAATCCAGTTTTTTACACAATGATAGATGTTTTCCTGCTGAATTTCAGCAATATCTTGTTGGTAGATCATATCAGTCATTGCTATTAATATGTAATCATCTTGAGTTGATTGATTGTTTTTTTGTATTAAAAAATCTCGCCAAGAAACACCTGAAAGCTTTGCAACAATATGTTTTCCATAAGCATGTATTGCAACGCGCTTTAATAAAATATTACAAGCAACTAAGTAGTTTGCCAAATCATTATCTTGATAATATTTTGCTGTTAGTGTGGTCAATTCAACTAGTGCATCACGGCGATAGTGGTTTTTCAAATGGTGCCGAACAGTTATTGTAATAATGACGCTAGCTACTATTACAATAGAAATCAATAATATCCACCAGCCAATAGCAGGCGGCCACCAATCTACTGATTCAGGTAGATGAATGTCGCGAAGATTACTGAGCGGATTTTGCATGATTCATTGTTAAGATAAATTGTTCAGCTCCATCAAATGTTGATACTTTTATCAATGGAATAGAGCATCTTTGATGTGTCTTGGTAATATGGTTTATTCTTGACTGAAATTGATGCTCATAGTTTTTGCAAATTGTTTTGTTCGACGTATCAAGCAGTAATTCTTCGTCATCACAACGTATGAGATAACTTCCAGACTTAGGTGCTTGCATTTCCAATGGATCAAAGACTAAGTAAGATATGACATCATAATTACGCTTGAGTTGCATCAATTGTGTTTCAGTCTGATCATTAAAATCCATGAAATCACTAATCAAAAAAATAGTGCTGCCATGTCTCACCGTTTGTTTGAGTGTGTTCAATATGGTTTCAAGACGAATGGTTTTTACAATAGTTTTCTTTGCAGACAAAGAGTTATTATGATCATTCAATGTTCTTAACAGAGATAACAATGTGTTTTTTGTTCGCTTAGGTCTAATCACTGACATAGCCTCATCTGAAAAAACTAATCCACCAACTGCTTCATTATTGAGATATCCAGACCAAGAAAAAATAGCAGCTAACTCTGATGATACAACAGATTTTAAAAAAAACTGACTCCCGAAAAATAAGCTATGACGCTGGTCACAGGCTACAAAAATCGGCTTCTCCTTATCAGCTGAAAATACTTTAGTATGAGGTTTTTGTTTTCGTGCAGTGACTCGCCAATCAATATGTCGAATCTCATCACCAGCTTGGTAATGTCTAACTTCATGGAAATCTAGCCCTCTGCCTCTAAGACGAGAAGTACAACTACCTTGCAAACTTATGAGTGGCCAACGTTTAGATAATCTAGCATGATTTGCGATATGCCTCAGTTTTATTAATCTTTCCATGGAGGTATAAGCACTAGCATCATGATCAGAATATGATTGTAACTTCATATAAATCAAACAGCCGGAATGCGTTCAAGAATCATTGATAAAACTGTGTCAATATGCGTTCCCTCTGCTTCAGCTTGAAAACTGAGAATAACTCGATGTCGCAACACATCATAAAAAACTGCCTGCACATCCTCAGGAGTCACATAATCTTTATCATGAAGCCAAGCATGAGCTCTTGCACAACGATCTAGCGCGAGTGTTCCTCGAGGGCTTGCGCCAAATTCAATGAGATCAGCAAGATCTGATCCATAGTAGTCTTGATGTTGTTTTGCAAATCGAGTGGCCATAACCAATTGCACAATATAGTTTTCCACTGATTCAGCCATATGCATTCGAAGAATGTCTTGACGTGCTGTAAAAATGGTTTCTTGACTTAAGCGCTGATGGTTTTTTATTGAATCTTTTGAAGTTGCGCCATCAATCGCTTCTTGTCTAATCAGTTGAAGAATTTGCTTTTCTGTTTCAGCTTTTGGGTAATGAACATTTACGTGCATTAAAAATCGATCAAGTTGTGCTTCAGGAAGAGGGTAAGTCCCTTCTTGCTCAATTGGGTTTTGAGTCGCCATCACTAAAAATAGCTCAGGAAGAGGGTGGGTGTGGCTTCCAACACTGATTTGTCGCTCGCCCATTGCCTCAAGTAAAGCTGATTGCACCTTGGCTGGAGCCCGATTAATCTCATCAGCAAGAATCAAATTATGAAAAACAGGTCCTTTTTGAAAATAGAAAGTGCCAGCTTTTGCGTCAAAAACCTCACTGCCTGTGATGTCAGCCGGCAGTAAATCAGGGGTGAACTGTACTCGATGAAAATCAGCAAGCAAATGATCACCAAGCGTTTTGATTGCCTTAGTCTTAGCGAGTCCAGGGGCACCCTCAACCAGAAGATGTCCATCAGCAATCAATGCGATTAACAACCGCTCAATCAAATGCGTTTGGCCAAGAATATGTTGATTTAAAGTGTTTTTAAGGGTGATTATTTCATTTTTTGTCTGCATTTTTTACTCGATACCGTAGTATTTGTCTGAGAAAGTAGCGTTAATATAACAAAATAAATGCTATTATTTAATATGAAACTTTTGCAATAAAATTACTATGATAAAAAATAGATTGAGAATTCGCATGTTTTCGTTGCATTTCTTTATGTTGCAAAGGTCTCTGCATCTTAATTAATTTCACTTCATACCAGAAATAAAGCAAACTAAGGATGAGTTCATGACGCAAATAGTGGCAGAAAATAGAGAAGCTTTTTTGCAAACATTACAGAAAGAATTATTAAAAAAACTGTCTCACAAAGAAGCTGAACAGATCACTCAATTTGCACGGCAATATTATGCCATGTTTCCCATGGAAGAGCTGAATGAAAAAAGCTTTGATGATTTATATGGTGCAGTCTTGTCATGTTGGCACTTCATCCAAGACAAATCAAACGATACTCCTAAGATACGGGTATTCAACCCTAATTTAGAAGAGAATGGCTGGCAATCGACACATACAATAATCGAGATCTTAACAGCTAACATGCCATTTGTTGTTGATTCAGTGCGTATGGAAATCAACCGTAGAATGATCACGATTCACACTATTCAAAACGATGTTTTTTTAGTTAATCGTGAAAATCAAGGCCATTTGACTGAATTGGCAGTCATGCAAACAAATGAAAACTTAACTCAACCTTGTCAAGATGGTTATCAGCAAGAGATCTTGATCTATTTAGAAATAGATCGCCATAGCAATAATAAACTATTGCAAAATATCGAATCAGAATTGTTAACTGTGCTTGATGAAGTCAAACAAGCCGTTAGTGATTTTCACAAAATAAACCAAGCAGTAGAAAAAATAGTCACTGGTTTGGATGATAATCCTCCTCCATTGTTACCAGAAGAGATTAATGAGACTAAAGAGTTTCTTTCATGGTTAATAAATGATCATTTTACATTTCTAGGCTATGAAGAAACTTGTGTTGCAGGTCAGAACGCTGAAAAAATAATTAAACGAAATGGTTCTACTGGTCTTGGTGTTTTGCGTGATCCATCATCGCGATACATTGAATCCAGCATTCCTAATGAACGACTTAAATATCTTCCAGTGCCACAATTATTAACGTTTGTTAAATCACCTATTCGTTGCCGGATTCACAGACCTGCCTATCCTGACTACATCATTATTAAAGAGTTCGACGAAAAAGGAAGTGTTATTGGTGAAAAACGCATTTTAGGTTTGTATACATCGCCGGTTTACACACAAAGTCCTCGTCAAATTCCAATTATTCGGCACAAAGTTAACTCGGTTA
>JAUIKI010000083.1 GCA_030430875.1 Gammaproteobacteria bacterium
AAAGTATCGACCACCCACAACAAATGAAGAAATGACACTCTTAGAAGAATTAGCCTATGGATTAGAAGATGGATTGTTCGCAGCATACCAAACAAACGTAGATCACTACCGTGCACACACTCGTAAAATATTAGCAAACATTGACTATCGAACTGAAAATGCTGAGCAGTCATCACTAACAAATGTAAGCGTTGACCTAATTAGTGTTGCACAGGCATTTCACTGGCTTGATCACCTTGCATTTTTTACTGAAGTTGATCGCGTATTAAAACCTAGCGGCATTCTTGCTGTTTGGGGATATGATTTAATTCGCATAAACCCTGACGTTGATGAAATAGTTGATGAGTTTTACTGGGAAACCATCCATGAGTTTTGGCCCAAAGAACGTCAATTGCTAGAGACACATTATCAAACAATTAACTTTCCCTACGAAAAAATTGAAACTCCTAAATTAACCCTAACTCAATATTGGGATGCGAAACATTTCCTAGGCTACCTCTCCACCTGGTCTGCTGTAAAAATCTATCAACAAAAAAAACAGATAAACCCTCTAAAAAAAATTCAAGATAAAATTCTATCTCACTGGAATCTTCATGAAATCAACTTGGTTAGTTGGCCTTTATTCTTTAATATCACAAGAAAGCCTCTGCTATTAGATAATGTAAGTTAATTTCCTTATAATTATATTGTTTGAACTATGTGTCTCTTTTCAATATCTAATACCTAGCATGGATCAAAAACAAGGGAGAAATGATTATGAGCATTGAAACATTAACCACTTTTTTGGGCTGGTGTTCTGTCATAAACATTAGCATATTACTATTTTCAACAATTCTCTTACTTATGATGAAAAACACTGTCGCCAAGATTCATGGTAGACTGTTTAACATTAATCAAAAAAACTTAATACCCATGTATTTTCAATATCTTGGTAATTATAAAATAGCGATATTAATACTCAATATTGCGCCTTATTTTGCACTTAAAATCATGGCGTGATCCACAAAACCAAACAAAGGATTGTCGTGTGACAAATTTACCTCCTTGCGCAAAATGTCATTCCCAATACACGTATGAAGACAGAAATCTATATGTTTGTCCAGAATGTGGGCATGAGTGGCCAAAAGATAAAGATTTGGTGACTGACGCTCATGACAGTCAACCTACATTTTCGGATGCTCATGGGAGTGTACTTCAAGACGGTGACACCGTAACAGTGATTAAAGACCTTAAAGTCAAAGGATCGTCGCTGGTCGTAAAAGTAGGCACTAAAGTTAAAAATATCCGCCTCGTTGATGGCGATCATGATATTGACTGTAAAGTTGACGGAATTGGCCCGATGAAATTAAAATCAGCATTTGTTAAGAAATCACTTAACTAGAACAACAATCTGAGCATTTTATATTTTAGGTATCTCCATAATATAGATATCTTAGCCTATTGACCCCACACTGAATAGCTTCTAAATTCAACGACCATCTGAGACTATTTCTTCTTTTTCTTCCAACGTTGTGTGTCGAACATCTTTTCCTTCTACAAGGTAGATGACATACTCACTAATATTTTTTGAGTGATCACCAATACGCTCAATCGCACGAGCTGACCATAATGTATTTAATACTCGACGAATATAGCGAGGATCTTCCATCATCACGGTGATTAACTGGCGCACCAATGACTCGTATTCTTGATCCACCTTAAGATCTTCTTTCACAACAGCCAAAGCCACTTCAGCATCAAGTCGCGCGAAAGCATCTAAAGCATCATGCAACATTTTCCTGACATGATCACCCAGATGTCGCAACTCAGCAAACTCATTCTTCATCCGCTTGATCTCATTTAATTCTTTTGCCATTCTTGCAATTTTCGCTGCCTCATCTCCAATACGCTCAAGATCAGTAATGGTTTTAATAATACTAACAACAAGGCGCAAATCACTGGCAGCAGGCTGCCTTCTCGCAATAATCTGTGTGCATTGTTCATCAATACTCACTTCAAATGCATTAACACGATAATCATTTTTATATACTTGGTCGGCAAGCTCCACATCATTATCAACCAACGCAACACAAGCATCTCGCACCTGCTCTTCAACAACGCCACCCATTGCTAATACTTGATTGCGTACCTGCTCCATTTCAAAATCATATTGTTTCGAAATATGCTTTTTGGCAAAGTTATTTTCATTGTTATCAGACATAGTCATCTTCCTAAATGATTAAAGTGCATTAAAAAAACCTATTAGCCATAACGACCTGTAATATAGTCTTCTGTCTGCTTTTTCCTTGGGTTAGTGAAAATTGTGTCAGTATTATCATATTCAATGAGTTTACCAAGATACATAAAAGCCGTAAAATCTGATAATCGTGCCGCTTGTTGCATATTATGCGTCACAATCACAATAGTATAGTTGTTTTTTAACTCATAAATTAATTCTTCAATTTTCAACGTTGAAATTGGATCCAACGCTGATGCAGGCTCATCCAACAATAAAACTTCAGGCTCAATAGCAATGGCTCTAGCTATGACTAACCGTTGTTGCTGACCACCTGATAAACCAAGCGCATTATCTTTTAACCGGTCTTTAACTTCATCCCAAAGTGCAGCGCCTTTTAACGCCCATTCCACCTTATCATCAAGAATAGCTCGTTGCCTAACACCTTGCAAACGTAAACCATAAGCAACATTTTCATAGATGGATTTTGGAAATGGATTAGGTCTTTGAAACACCATACCAACACGTCGACGCAATTCAGAAATTTCTGTTTTTGGTGAAAAAATATTATCGTCATCAATCAAAATTTCACCGTTAATTTTCACATCATCAACCAAGTCATTCATCCGATTAAAACAGCGTAACAATGTTGATTTACCACAACCACTTGGACCAATAAATGCGGTGACACAATTGGTTGGAACATCCATGTTAATATCATACAAAGCCTGTTTTTCGCCATAAAAAAGATTCAAATGATTCACACGAAGAGAGACCTCTAAATCCTTCAGATTCAGTCTCACTTGTGGATTTTTCAGCACTTGGCTTTGTGAATTTAATTCAGCATTTATACTCATAATAATCTTACCTTTTATACCAATGAACGATAGCGCTCACGCAAGCGATTACGCAACATGATGGCAGTTAAATTCAATATCACAATGACTAAAACCAACAAAAATGCAGTCGCATAAACCAAAGGTCGAGCTGCTTCCACATTTGGACTTTGAAATCCAACATCATAAATATGAAAACCCAAATGCATAAACTTTCTGTCTAAATGCATGAAAGGAAAATTCAAATCAAAAGGCAATTCTGGCGCAAGCTTCACCACACCAACCAACATCAAAGGCGCGACCTCACCAGCTGCACGGGCCACAGCCAAAATTAATCCTGTCATAATAGCAGGACTGCTCATAGGTAAAACTACTCGCCAAATAGTCTCTGCTTTCGTGGCTCCTAATGCCAAGCTTCCTTCTCTCATACTTTTTGGAATTCTTGCTAAACCTTCTTCAGTTGACACAATCACAACTGGCAATGTCAGTAAGGCTAGTGTTAAAGATGCCCAAATTAATCCTGGCGTACCAAATGTCGGTGCTGGTAATGCCTCTTGATAAAATAATTTATCAATATTTCCACCGAGAAAATAGACAAAAAACCCTAAACCAAAAACACCGTATACAATGGAAGGTACTCCAGCCAAATTATTAACAGCAATACGAATCAAACGGATAATGGCACCCTGCTTTGCATATTCTCGCAAATATACTGCAGCTATAACACCAAGTGGGGTCACAATGATTGACATCACCATCACCATCATAACCGTTCCAATGATTGCTGGGAAAACGCCACCTTCTGTATTAGCTTCACGAGGTTCTTCAACAATAAAACGATAGAAATTAACAAAGTAAAGTATCAGCTTACTAAACACAGTCTTCTCATTAGGTTTCAAAACGCTGACGATCTTATCCATAGTCATAGTTTTTTCACGACCATCCATGATGGTCATGGTAACTTTATCTTGAGCAACCTCATCATATAGCTCAAATAATTTAGCTTGCAACACTTCAAATTCTTCTTGCAACGCGTTTTCTTTTTGTGTAATTTCAGCCAAACTCTCAGGAGTATCTAGATTATCTAATGCCAAGCCTTTTCTTTTCAAACGTAAACTTTCTAACTGATAATTAATACGCCCAATTTCAGATTTTTCAATTATGTGAATTTCTGCTTTTATATCTTCAAGAGAATCCAAGTGTTGAATTAATATATCCCAGGGGTTATCTGTAAAACTCCTTCCATCTCTAGTCGCGATGCTTTTGATATACCCATAAAAATTTCCCCATTCAACCCTCTCAATCACCACAAGATCATCAGGTGTTGAAATAGATTTCACATCATGGGCATTAATCCACCTGAAATCAAAACTCAGCATTTCTCGATTGCCAGTTTTAATCAGCCATCTCTCAACCTCTTCCTCACCTTCAGGCGCTATTCCCAAACCAGACTCTTCAAACTGCTCAGTAGAAATTTTATTTTTTGAAACTATCTCACCAATAATATTTTCTGTTGATGAACCAATTTGGTATTCAATTTGATAAATATCTTTTGGCCAAAAATGTCCAAGGCCACGAGCAGCAATCAACACTAAAAGCCCAGCAACAATAAGCAAACTAATACTCACAGCACCCGCATTAATCCAAACCCAAGGATCACCAGAACTTAGCCATTTTTTAAATTTCATTAGGTTTATCCATCAATTAAAGATTACTGTAACGCTTGCGCAAACGTTGACGAATCACTTCAGCCAATGTGTTAAACAAAAAGGTTACTAAAAACAAAACTAATGCTGCTAAAAATAAAATCCGATAGTGACTGCTGTTGAGCTCTGATTCAGGTAATTCAACAGCAATATTTGCTGACAAAGTGCGCATTCCTTGAAAAATACTAAAGTCCATCACAGGAGTATTACCTGTTGCCATCAATACAATCATTGTTTCTCCAACAGCTCGTCCAAATCCTATCATCACTGCTGAAAAAATACCTGGACTTGCCGTTAAAATAACAACTTTCATCAAAGTCTGCCAAGGTGTAGCACCTAATGCCAATGATCCTTGAGTTAAATGACTAGGAACACTGTATATAGCATCTTCTGTAATTGAAAAAATTGTAGGGATCACAGCAAGCCCCATAGCCAATCCAACAACTAATGAGTTTCGTTGATCGTAGCCGATACCAAATTCTTCTAGCATCCAAACTTTAATATCACCATCAAAAAAATAAACTTCAAATACTGGAGCATAGATAAAAGATAGCCAGATACATATCACAACAACAGGCATCAGTAGTGCAGCATACCAGCCATTGGATCCAAAAAAACTCAACCTCTTTGGAAGAAGCTGCCAAAACCAAGCAAAGGTAAGCATCCCAACTGGAATGGTAATAAACATACTTACAACGGCTAACAAATTTTTCTCAACCAATGGAGCCAAAAAAAGTCCAGCTAAAAAACCTAAAATCACAGTGGGTAGTGCTTCCATAATTTCGATGCTAGGCTTTACCCATTGACGCATTTTTGGGGCCATAAAATAAGCTGTAAAAATTGCTCCCATAATCGCAAGTGGGACAGCAAACAACATTGCATAAAATGCTGCCTTTAATGTACCAAAGGTCAATGGAATCAAACTAAATTTTGGTTCAAAATCACTATCAGCAGAAGATGATTGCCAGATATAATTTGGCTCAGAATAGCTTTCATACCAAATTTTACTCCACAAAACCTTCCAAGAAATTTCCGGATGTGGATTATGAATATCAAACCAATGAATATTATTATCGAGATCAACAATGGATAGCTTTTCTGAACGTGGAGATAACGAAATATACTGTGGTTGATTGATTTTATTAGCATTAGCATCCACTAATTGTGTTGATAACAACTCTCGATGAGCTGTCATATGCAACAGTGAAATCATACCCGAATCAGTCACTCCAATGATTCCTTTGCGTCGAGTCTCTGCAATCACATGCTGAATAGGGGAATCAGCAATAAAGTTTCTGATTTTTGTAAATCGATAATTTTGATTTACATCTCGAACAAGCAACCACTGACTTAAATCACCCGAGGTATCGGCCACGACTACTGAAATCCCACCCAACAACATTTCAACTGATGTAAGATTGACACCCTCCTCAGTCAAATTAATTTCGTCAACAATATTAAATTGCTCTAATTCAGCCAGATGATATACAATCAAGTGCCCATACTTGTCGGCAATAAACATATAATCCGCAAGATAATTAAGCAACAAATAATCTGCGGGAATTTTTAATGTTTGTTGCGCAGATGTTGCCTCCCATTCTTCTGTCATATCATTTTGCTCAAATCGTTTGATTTCGATTTGTTTTTTATCTTTTGTCATTTGTCCATTCTTGTTTCCATTTTTGTCCTTTTGTCATTTGTCATTTGTCCTGTTGTCCTGCTGTCCTGTTGTCCTTTTGTCCTTTTGTTCTGTTTCTTTTGTTCCTTCTCTGTCCTT
>JAUIKI010000084.1 GCA_030430875.1 Gammaproteobacteria bacterium
GATATAGATCACGAAAACTCCAGCGCTACTACAGATAAAATACCACAATAAATCAAGCTATCCTGTTAAAGAAAGCTGATATATATAATAGGCTAATCCTGCAAATGCAATCAACAATCCAGCTGGAAAAAGAATATTAAACACAGAAAACACTATGAGGCTAAATGCAGCTTGAACACTTTTTCCATGTGCATATTGCATTGCCCCATAAACCACAATCAGCATCAGAAAAAAAACAAACAACATAATCACTTTGAAAGCTATCATATCTAAACGTAAACTTGAGAGACGATCGGTAGCTTCATTATAAAAAATAGTGATTTTCTCACCACGCCGGGGCTTTACAGAGCTTGAATATTCCAACTCTTTTTCAAGCACTTTTCCGCCAACCAGTCGAAAAACCACAATAGGCGTATACATAAGTTGCTGGCGAGAAAAACCATCAGAATCATCAAAAGTTTGATAGGCTTTGGTGTACGAAATAATTTCTGCCTGATAACGATCTCCGTTAAAATAAGGCAAAGCAGATTTTATCAATGCAAACCCAATAAATACTGGCATACAAATAAACGCAAACAACAGCATCCAAATACATGCAGAAAAAATATAGTCAATCTTTTCTTGTCGCTCTTTATTTAATTGCTTACAAACGCCATAGGTTAGATACATACTAAATGGCACAATTGCCAAAAGAGCATAGCCAGCTAGTGTTATTGTCATAATTTTTGTCTGTTTTCTACTTTTTAACCATTTTTTATCGTTGGCCTTTTATCGCAAAGGCCTCAATATATGCAATAATTTTGCATATAACGTGATATATCAAGACACTCCTTGTTCGAATTACCTTCTATCTAATCAATACACTTCTATTTAAACCATTAAAAAATACGCCCTCTTTAATTCTCTAAAGTAATTTCTCGAATCTGACTACCATTAAATGGTCAAATATTCGATTGTCTAATAGTATAACCTAAACCTTGAATACAAATTTCAGGGTTATGATGGAGTCGTCAAGAATAGCCACCAACAAAAAATAGTAAAAAATCAGTTTCATCAACATTGCCATGATATTTTTTATGGAGAATTATTGCCTGATTATTAAAAAAAATCAGTGGGATAGATCAATATAAAGTCATTTATTTACTGTATTGCATACTCACTGCAAAATAGCCCTGTATTTTTATATCCTCATATCGAAAGGAATGAGAATCATGCTAAAATTTAACCTGTTTTTTGTAATCAGCGCCTTATTTCTAGCAGCTTGCACAGCAGAAACTGATTCTGCATTATCTGATGAAACCAAGATTAGAGCTGTCGAAAATGCTGATAATAATGAGGCTCCGCTATCAATAGCGCTCAGCCCAGAAGAGATCAAAAAATTTCTTGCTACACCGACTGTTTCATACAAGCTTGAAACACCTGAGCTTGATATCTACCTACCATTTCAATATAAACCTCACTACACCAATGCCTGGGGTTATTACTCATCACATGTAGAGTTGAATTTTGGCTATCGAAATATTACCAATCTTTTACTCAATATTGAGCTTGAAAACTCGATGCCTGCTAATTTTTTTGCAAGCCCAAACCTCTCTAGCAATATCAGCAATGCAGTTAACTCGAATCATCGTCCAGGTGATAGGAGAAATCACGTCGCAAATCTAGCTATCATCAAAACTGATAATCCTGACACGATTAGTATTGAAAAAGTTTTGGACAGCATAAACGAAGAAAATAAACCTTCGGGAATTTATCACAACAATCCAAAGACAATTTATTTTCACGATGCTGATAGCATTATTTTTGACGATGAATTTTCAGGAAAGGCTGAAATAATCAGTGTGCTTTATATTAAATATTTAACTGAACAAAACAGCATTTTACTCTACTATGCTGATGTAGACTGTTCAAATTCAAACTATTCAAATCGTGAAACATGCTTCAATTACGCCCTTAATAATCTTCGCATCGCAAAGAATCTAACGATTAAAAGCTCACAAAAAAAACCAACATGGAACAACTATTGGAATTCTCTCTCCACAGTGGAAAAAGAATCCTTACTTTTTTCTTTGGATCAAATGAAACAGTTAGACACTTTAAAAATCCATGAACACAATATCTATCGATTCAATACCAGTAACGACAACACATTGTTTTCACTAAGCACTAATCTAAACGATGTAATCGCAGTGACACAAGCGATGAGAAAGCTCTCAAACAAAAACCCCCTCAGTGTGGCGAAGACATTTCCAACCCAAAACTATATGACCCACCATATGCTTTCAAATAATGAATCTGCAAAATTAACACTGATTCCAAATATAAAAACTGGTTTTAAAGTGTCCCACAAAGATTTTTATTTGATTGAGTACACTGTTTTTCATCACACTCAAATCAACCATGTGCCCGTGCTATTATTCAGCGGATGCAACTTTGTTAGTGCTCCATTATCAGAAAACTACTGTGCAGGAATCACCAACAAAGAAATGATTCCGTTTTATGCTCGCTTTTTTGAAAATATTCATGAATTCTTAGAGCAGGATACAAAATAAGAATGAGATTAACTGGCGGAGAGAGAGGGATTCGAACCCTCGAAGCCTTTCGACTTACACACTTTCCAGGCGTGCTCTTTCAACCACTCAGACACCTCTCCAGACACATTATTGAGAACGATCAAAATAAAAGGCAACTTTTTATTGCTTTGGCGTTAATTCCAAAAGTCTCATGACAAAATGTGGATGCCAATTTACCCTGAAATATCGAAAAAAACAATTTTTTCAAGTGGTTAATTCAATTTTCTCAAGTTTTTGAGACTTTTTTTCCTTCAATGTTGCATCAGGTTTATCATTCAATGGTATTTTGATCCAAACAATCACCAATGCAATTAACCAACAGCAAAACCCTAGCCCCATTAATAAATAATAAATCCAACTATAGTGCTCATTAACCTGGTTAACTGTATAGTAAGGCAACTGAGAATATGTCAACGACATAAATTGATCCACTTTATCTACCGGCATGCTAGCAAATGGTGAAATAACAGTTTGAGTCACCACAATTGTTTTTGATGACATCGGCAGCACATGACTAAGCACAAGAAATAACCCCCCAACAATAGCTAATAAAATCACAGACTTCATCAAAGGAACAGCCACTTTTTCAACTTGCATCTTCTGAGATTGCTTTTCTCTTTGTTTAGCTGGCTGACTTTGTCGCTTCATTAACTGAGGGCTCCCCGCCAAATTTTTTATCGCGACTAAATCAGGTGACACATCCTTCCACTCCACTTCATAGGCATCAATGATTTTTTGAAGAATCTCAAATGAAGGGACAGAACGATTATTTTCAATTTTCGACAAATAGGATTGTTGAATGCCAATTTTCTGCGCGGCAGCTGGCTGATTAAAACCACATTTTATACGTATTTTTTTTAACTGATCACCAATTTGCATCATCTACCTCAAAAAAATATTCAAGCAACGTTGACTGCTTGCTAATAAGTTTAAGAGATTATGAATGATGAATAAAAAGTCGTCTTTAGTATGTCTAAATATTCATGGATATTCATATATTTGCTTGATATTCTTCCAATATTCCAATAATTTAGCACTAATATTCCCAGCACTCATATCAATGTAATGAGTTAATCAAAATATTTTGGTGTGTTTTCAAGATGGTTTTCGTATTGTTCCCCATAAATAATAACCACAACACCAAAATGTATACTTTAAAACCCAAGTTTCACATGCAAAATCAATGTTTCAGCTTGAAACTGTTGAGATATAAAGACAATCCAAGAAAAAATTAGGGAAAAAGCTCCAGCATTTCAATGAAAAATAAAGGTAAAATCCAGCTATTGACCAGTTTTACAACGAAAACATGGGGTTTTTAACTATTTTTTGTCACTGTAGTTTTACAGCAAAGGTCTCAGGTTATTATACGTACCAAACTTAACTACTGAAGGATTGCTTTTCTTGAAATGTCTTTTTTAACACATACCTCTAAGCAAATATGACGTTACCATGATCCTTGAGAATCCCTTTAAAACTAATCAAAAACTACACCGAGCATTATTGCGAGGCAATCAAAAAGCTTGGCATTATTTAATTAATCATTACACCCCTTTAATGCTCTCGATCATCTCGCCTATACTTGGCAAAGAATATTGCCATGAAAGCGCAGACATTGTTCAAGAAACATTTGCCCAACTATGTGATAATAATTTCAACTTACTTACCAACTATGAACCAAATAAAGCCAGCCTGGGAACTTGGTTAGTCATCATCTGTAAGTGCCGTTGCATTGACTGGCTGCGCAAAAAACGACCTCCCACCATTCCTCTTGACGAAAACATGACATTAACAGCTGATGAAGAAACCACCTCAACTGAACCACTAGACTACCCAAAAAGTCTCTTGAGTGATCGAGAAAAAACTGTAATGACGTTATACTTCGACTTTGAATTGACTGTCAAAGAGATTGCAAGCTATTTATCAATAAAAGAACAAACCGTCAGGAGTCTTCGCCACAAAGCCATCAGTAAGCTACGAGACTATTTTCGCACAAACTCGCGGGGATGATTTTAACTATTTTTACGTATTAATAAATGAATATGAAAAAACATACTGATAAAGAAATTTGGCAAGCTTTCAAACATCATAATGAAATTGAAACGCTTGAGATATTGAATGCAAACCGACTTGCTATCACGCTGGAACATACACCTGAGAAAGTGGGTAACACTGCGCCTGATATACTACAAACAAGCCTTGAGTATGCCCATCGCACAATTGCAGAAAAGCGTTTTGCATTGATTCGAGGTTTTTACTTAAAATTCATAGTTCAAGGCTTTAGCCTGGCAGCATCAATTATCTTTGGTTTTTATCTTGGCTTAAATCAAGTTAATTTTCATGAGCAGCAGATTTACTTAGAAACACAAACCAATTTGGATATACTATCTGAGGATATTTTCTTTACTGAGGAATTTTTATGAAATCAAAGTGGATGACATTAACATTATTATGCTCTTTTTTACTGAATCTGTTTTTTATTATAGGCTACTTTGCCGGACAAAGTGATACTGACGTATCTAACTATCTACAACGACAAAGAGCCTCATTCGAGCACCTTGTTGAGTCATTAAGCTTAACAAAAGTTCAGCAAGATAAATTTCTTCAAATCAAGGAAACCCGACGAGCTCAAAACAAACCATTACGCAAAACTATCTTTTCTAAACGCCAAGAATTGTTAGATTTAATCAGTCAGCCTGAAGAAAACAGTAATGCCATTGAAACAAAACTCTCAGAAATAAGTCAACTCCATCAGAAAATCCAAAAAAATAATTTGCAACATTTCTTGGCCTTTCAACAATCACTGTCAACCGAGCAACAACAAAAACTTATGATCTCTCTGAAAAACCCACAGAAACGATCTCGCCGCCTGTTTTCAGGGCTATTTTGACAATAATCTCCCGCTAAGATAAAACAATTATTATTTATAATTATATTGAAATAGTTTATGTCTAAAAAACTGATTCAACCCAATGGCCAACCCACATTTGGTATCTTGGAAAATTTTGTTGATGAAATAAATCACGCTGATTATGACTTCAAAAGTCCAATGGGCAGAAAGCGTAGCTCTTTCCTCAAAAAAATGTCTTTTAATCAGTTTCAATTCATAGGTCTTTTCAATCAAGATGTTGTGATTGGTTGCGCCATCGCCAACATTAAATGGCTGAGCAATGCTTTCATCTATCTTTTTGATATCAAAACTAACACTCTAGAAGAATTTAGTTTTTTGCAGCCCTTTGCGAGAAAAACCGAACTCGAACACCACCCTCAAACTGGCTCAGCCACCTTTAATAAAGGTAAAAATCGAATTGAAATTAAAGCTAGCCAAACCCCCAAGCAACGCCTACTGCATGCAAAACTAGGTAATCACATTGAAATTCAAGCCATATTACAAGAACCAACACCCTTCAAACCTTTAGCCGTCTGCACACAAGCAGGCTATCGAGGATGGACCTTTACTCAAAAAGCCACCGCTTTACCCACCGCAGGATCAATCCGCTGGCGTGACAAACAGATTGACCTTGGACAAACAGAAACATTGGGTTGTTATGATTGGAGTTGTGGTTTTATGCGTCGTGAAACCTGCTGGAATTGGGCAAATCTTTCTGGGCGACTTGATGACGGACGACGCATTGGGTTAAACCTTGCCTCCGGAATGAATGAAACCGGATTCACTGAGAATGGTTTCTGGATTAATGATCAATTCACAAAAATTGATACCGTGCATTTTGATTTTAATAATTCAGCTGAAGGTGTTTGGAAAATTCAATCATTCGATAGAAAAGTTGACCTTGAATTTAGAGCATGTGGAAAGCGAGCTGAAAAAATTAATTTATGGTTATTAGCGTCAAACTTCAACCAATTTATTGGTCAATTTTATGGGGAATTATCAGCTGATAATGGAGAAACAGTTCATCTAACTGGTCAATATGGATTGACTGAAGATCATTATGCTAAATGGTG